>DCHN01000034.1 GCA_002315995.1 Bacteroidales bacterium UBA1751
CCGACCCACCCCTTAGAAGAACGTGCGTTGCACGTGTTAAAAATAGGTAAATATGATTTTTATGAAAATTAGCAAATGGTTAAAATCAAGTTGCCATACTGGGAGTATCGACAGTACGCTTACAAGCGATGGGGTAACGGTACGCCCGGTGCAATCAGGTTCAGACCCAAAGAAGATGAGCCCTGGTTGATAGATACAATGATATGCAATCTGCTCAGAGAGGGGGTGCAGCAGGTACTGTTGTCGGTGGATGGCAATGCTCCAGGACTGGAGGTTGAGTGGCCATACGGTGATGAAGGGTGCAGCTATCAGCTGCTGCCAAAGGTGGGAGACAAGATAGTGAAACTGCTGCAAGATGAGTTCAGAGATCATTTACATTCGGACGTGAGGATAATGACCGAGGGTGACGGTATGCACCGACCCAAGAGACTGAACGAAGCCATCGAATATTTCTGCATAGAGTATGGGTTGGACTATCTGCTGTATGAGGACAGGTTTATCAAGGACTGGCATAGGTGGAGACACGATGGACGGCCGATGTGTCTGGATGACGGTGGCGCACTGGATAAAGAATACTAAACAGGAGTAAGATGGAGATTAATTTGGTAAATCACAAGAGGAAGCAAATCGTCCGATGGGTATGGATGCAACTACGAACTGGGAAAAAGAATGTAGTTGAATTAGAAGAGATAGAAGATAACTTCAAATGCTTCTGTGAGCATATAATGATGGAAGCTGTATTGAAAGGTTTTTTCAAATCGACATCAACAAGAGAAAGCATTGGATGGTATCTATCTGAGGAAATCAAGACGATGAGCCCAGAAGAAGTTACAGAGAAACTCAATAACAACTATAAAGTATATATGTAATGAAAAACGAGATTGAAATTACAATTGGCAACTGCACGCCAGACACCATAGAGGCGAAGTATGTGTCGGAGTGCAGCAGACTGGGAGTGACAGACGAACACGTGGTAACAAGCGTCACGGTGGTAAGTGTCAACCCAATAATGAGAGACTTGAAATATCACGGCCATATAAGGCTCACGTTCAATCCCGACAAGGTAGTGATGAATCTGATGAACGAGGTGTATGACCGGACACAACACGATGTGATATACCGTTTCACCAAACAGATTGAGATGAACAGTAAATACATCCTGATGATGAAGGTTGGGTTTGCAACAGACGGTTGCCCAGAATGGATATGGTAGAACATTAAAAGAATAAGATTGTGAACATTGATGGATTTTCGCTTGTATTAGGAATGGTTATAGGAGCCTGTGTTGTGGCATTTGTATTTGCAATGGTTATTATTGGATCTAACAGTCACGACAAGAAATGAACTACGTAAGAAAAGGCGAGAATAGAAGAAGAGTCAAGGGAACAAGGTTGCCATATACGCCAGGCAACGTATTCATTACCTTTGGCGTTGACACCTCCACGGAGATGAAGGAGAAGGATTACCTGGTAACATACACGCCAATACTGCTGTATGAGAAACTGAGACAAGACCTGCTGGCATACCGTAAGAAGTGGCAGCCAGAGTTCAAGGAAAGCAGCCTGCTCAATCCGGTGATCAATCAGTGGTCGGCATATTTCAACCTGATATTCACCAACGAGGCAAAGGGAGTTGATATGCTGGTTGAATGGGTGGAGCAGACAGGTGATGGCTGGGACGATATAACCAAGGATGCTCCAAGGGTGGTGCAGAACGAGGTATTCAAATATATCAGCGACAGCATCCAGGCGGCAAAGGTTTCAGACCTGCTTACAGCATTCCTGTATGGTTACATTGCAAAGGATTTCATATCGAGGTGCGGCATTGAGGACGATGAGTATGCAACACTCGCATTGAAGAAGTTTGACAGGCTGATGAAAGCGAGGTTTATGTTGGGAAACCTAGAGGAGCAGCAGGTGATTGAGATGTTTACCGGAATAAGGAGGACGTGCAGCAATTACGTCAGTATGATATCAAACCATTTTGAAAAGATATACGAGGCAAGCGTGGGAACTGAGCCTGAATAAAAAGCCTGAGAACTTTTTATTTGTTCGGGCATTGGTGGAGAGGTTTAGCGTTCACCAGACACGCCACCAATGACCTTTGCAGAAAAAGGTGTCGAAAAAGTCTCAGAAACTTGGCCGGGCAGCCGTCAATGCTGGCGGCTGCATAGGCCAAGCAACAAATCAAAACAGAGTAATTATGGAACATGAATTTAACATTCTAACAAACAAAGGAAAGTTGGTGAACGACCACTTTCAGAACTTCAAAACGTATGGCATACCACATGCGCAATTGATAATAGCAGACCCCCCATATAACCTCGGCAAAAACGCATACGCAAGCAATCCGGCATGGTATGTGGGAGGTGATAACAAGAATGGGGAGAGTAAGTTGGCAGGCACTGAGTTTTTTGACACCGACAAGGATTTCAGACCAGCAGAATTTATGCACTTTTGCAGTCAGATGTTGGTGAAGCAGCCAAAACAAGGAGTAACAGACGAAGAGGCTGACAATATTGAAAAGGTTGGCTCCAAGGTTAAGAGCAAAGCACCTTGCATGTTGCTGTTTTGCGCTTTCGAGCAGTTGCATTATTACATAGACCTAGGGAAGAGATACGGCTTCATGCACTATATCCCATTGGTTTTTCGTAAGAATTTCAGCGCACAGATACTCAAGGCAAACATGAAGATAGTTGGCAATTGTGAATATGGGCTTGTGTTATACAAAGACAAACTGCCTAAATTCAACAACAATGGCAGAATGATATTCAACTGCTTTGACTGGATAAGAGACAGCAAAACGCCAAAAATACATCCAACGCAAAAGCCAGTACCATTACTTGAACAACTGATAGCAATATTCACTGACCCTGACGATGTAGTGATAGACCCGACAGCCGGGAGCGGTTCAAGCCTGAGAGCAGCCATAAACATTGGCCGTAAAGCATACGGATTTGAAATAAAGAAAGATTTTTATAAACTTGCGTCAGAAAAGGTGTTGTCGAATTTTGACATGCAATTGAATTTTGACTATGAGCAAAAGGTAGCAGATGTAAAATGTAAAGCAAAACAATTATGAAAAAAGAAGAGAGAATAAAGGTAAAAGAGGAGAGAATTGAAATTCTCAAGAATATAGTCGGCAAAGAGCCTATGCTGGCAAAAGAGATGGCTGAGAAGTCAGGACTGGCAAATGGTGTGGCATATAGATTACTGCAAGAGATGGTGGAATCAGGGTTGATTTCGCGGAGATATGTCACGATGGATAACAATTACAACAATCGCGGCCAATGGTATTACTATTGCGGCAACAAAGAGATGGATGAGCTTGATGACGAACTTTCTGTCAAGGAATGGGTGATGGAGATGCTGAAATCGGGCGAGGCAGTGAGCTATAAGATGGAAAATGCGCCTAAAGGTTTGGATAAGTCGTTAGGTATGCACCTAAGTTGGCTGAGGAGGCACGGTTGGAATATTGGAGAGAGGATTGTTGAGAAGTATGGGTATAAGGAATTTTACTTGATAAAGGAATAAGGTTATGGAACTAGAAAAGAAGATTGAGACGCTGAGAGAGATTATTGGCAAATATTCATCTATGCTGGAACAACGCAGCAGGTGGCGACGAAGTCTCAGCGAATTGGAAACAATCAAGGAAGAAGTAAAAGTCGATGGAAGATTGTTTATGGTGAGAGAAACAATGTCCAAAATGAATTATTGCGATACCGTAGAAGTCGAGGAACTTATTTATTTTCTATGCAAAATCGAAAACCATAGAAAAAAAATGCTTAAGCTAGTGGAACAGGAAATAATAGAATCGCAAGTTATGCTTGAGAACTGACCCATATCAGATAATGGTGGATGTATAGACCAAGAGTGGGTACGGCAAAATACCGTTAATATACCGTTGGGCTAAGCGTCTGAATACTGAACCAACGTAAGAACCATAATTACATCATTCTCGTCAGGGCTGTCGGGAGATAATACCTGGTTTTTATAAAAACAAACAAATATGGACTTGACAAAGAAAGACAAAAAGAGGATTGAAGATGACGTTGACAGAGTAATGATTAGGATTGACACGTAGTGCGCTCGATGTTTACTCGACGATCGTACAAGAATCCGTGGAGAAACGTGGAGGAAACGTGAGTGAAACTA
>DCHN01000017.1 GCA_002315995.1 Bacteroidales bacterium UBA1751
CCTGATGGAATGGCCCTCTCAGATATGGTTGAAATAGTGAACAAGGAGATGAAGAGTGTTGACCTCGCCCCTGGCCTCACCTGGCAGATAGGCGGTACATACGAGAGTCAGAACGATACCTTCCGTGACATCTCCATACTTATGGTGCTTGTGCTCATTCTTGTATTTATTGTAATGGCTGCACAGTTCGAGTCACTTACCTATCCGTTTGTAATCATGTTTTCAGTACCTTTTGCCGTTACCGGTGTGCTTATGGGACTTGTCTTTACCGGTACTCCAATGAATGTCATGTCCATGATTGGACTTCTCATGCTGCTGGGTATTGTAGTAAAGAACGGTATTGTGCTCATTGACTACACCATTCTTTGTAGGGAGAGGGGTCTGGGTGTTGCCGCTTCAGTTGTTACGGCGGGTCGTTCGCGTCTGCGTCCGGTACTTATGACAACACTTACAACCGTACTTGGTATGCTTCCTCTTGCAATGGGTACCGGTGAGGGATCCGAGATGTGGAAAGGTATGGGTATGACAGTTGCCTGGGGTTTGAGTATCTCAACACTGATTACACTTATCATTGTTCCAACGGTATATTGTTCATTTGCAGGCCGCGATATCCGTGCCCGCAGGAAGAGGGAACTGAAGGAGTTTGCCAAGGCAAAGGCACTCCAGCAGTAACGAATATAAAGTTTAAAAGTTAAGAGAGATGAAAGCACTATTCATATCATATAATCAGGCTTACCATGAGGAGGTTCTTGACTTCATGGTAAGGAGCGGTCAGAGGGGATACACCCATTGGGAGCAGGTTCAAGGTCAGGGTTCGTTCAATGGTGAACCCCACCTTGGAGACCATGCCTGGCCTACGCTCAACTCCGCAATGCTTCTCTTTGCCGAGGATTCAGTTCTCCCAGGCTTCAAGCAGAGGCTCAAGGCCCTTGACGAGAAGTCACCCGCAATGGGTCTGAGATACTTCTCGTGGAGTATTGACCAGGATTAGAACGGCAGCACGAGGAGCCAGGACATGAATTTGTAAAACTGACCGGCCAGGATCATTGGGAATTGCCCGGCTGAACAGGTTGGATTTATTCAAGCAGCGTCTTTTCGGACGCTGTTTTTTGTCAATAACTTTTGGCGGTTGAATTTTTATGCATATATTTGCAGTCGCTAATGAATATTTATGCAATACGATTTATGATTGGGTGCATCGCGCACGAGAAGTAGATACTGGGGTTGATTTTATGGTAAACAGGTGGTTGATTGTGTTGGTGGATGTAAATAGGGTTCATGAAAAAAAGGCGGCAGAATACGATGAGTGAGTCAAACAAGAGTACGGCAAAAAGCAGGCGGCAGAGTTCAATTGTGGAGGTTGTTGCGTTGGGCAACATCCACAATCAGAGTGAGCTTGCTGCAGCTCTTGGGGAGATGGGGTTGGAGATAACCCAATCGACCCTTTCGCGCGATATGAATGAGCTTGGCCTGGTGCGTAGGCAGAATGCTGCAGGTGAGTACATTTATGCCTTGCCGGAGGGTGGGAATATGCTATCGCCTGGTGGGTTGAGAAAAAGTGATGAAGGTATTGATGGCGTTGGAGGTGCGGTGAATGGCGGCGCAGGTGGCGGTGTGGGTAGCATGGGCGGATTTGTGGGTGCGTTGAGGAACAACAGGATTTCCGTGAAGAGTATTGAGTTTTCGTCGCTGTTTGCCGTTATTAAGACTGCGCCGGGATTTGCGAATGCGGTGGCGGCGGTTATAGATGAGAACAATGTGACGGGTGTTATGGGAACTATTGCGGGTGATGATACCATTCTGGTTATGATTAAGGATGGGTTTTCGCAGAGACAGATCATTCATGCACTCTCGGTACATATAGATGGGCTAAAGTAGCATGCATTCCACAGGGGAGGGGTGAAAATGGTGTGAAATTCCCCGGTGGTGGCGAAAAAAAGTAAAACGGGGTTAAAATGGCGTAAAATTCCCCCGGTGGGGGCGAAAAAGAAGTTAAACGGGGTGAAAATGGCGTGAAATTTCCCCGGTGGGATTTTTAAATAGGAAATTCTAAAAGAGATGGATATAGAGATCATTTTTGCGGGTGAGGAGCATCTGAAGTATGCTCAGGATGTTGTTGATGCAATAGAGCGTGCGGCGCAGGATAAGAAATCCGGTTTGGCCAAGCGTACGCTTGAATATATAAGCTCAAAGATAAAGGATGGCAAAGGCGTCATTGCCTTGTGTGGCGACAAGTTTGCTGGCTTCTGCTATATTGAGTCTTGGGAGCATAATCATTTTGTAGCAAATTCCGGGCTTATTGTTCTGCCTGAATTCAGGGGTGCTGGTCTGGCAAAGGCCATTAAGAAGAAGGCATTTGAGCTATCTGTGAAGAAGTTCCCCGGGGCGAAGATTTTTGGCCTTACCACTAGTCCTGCTGTGATGAACATCAATTTTTCGCTGGGCTACAAGGCTGTTCGCTACAATCAGATCACTTCGGATTTGAACTTCTGGAAGGGGTGCATAAGTTGCGTTCATTATCACACGTTGTGTGACAATGGCTTCGAGAGCTGCTTTTGTACAGGAATGGTATGCGACCCGGCGGAAAAAACGGAATAGAGATATAAAAAACATAATATTATGAAGAAAAAAGTTGTTGTGGCCTTCAGTGGCGGACTTGATACATCGTTTACTGTAATGTATCTTGCAAAGGAGAAAGGATATGAAGTTTATGCTGCGTGCGCCAACACAGGCGGATTCTCACCTGAGCAGCTCAAGACCAACGAGGAGAATGCCTACAAGTTGGGAGCTGTAAAGTATGTGAACCTTGACGTGGCTCAGGATTACTACGAAAAGAGTATCAAGTATATGATCTTCGGAAACGTGCTTCGTAACGGTACATATCCTATTTCAGTATCGTCCGAAAGAATTTTTCAGGCACTCTCCGTTGCACAGTATGCACGTGAGATAGGTGCTGATGCAATTGCCCACGGTTCAACCGGTGCCGGCAATGATCAGGTTCGTTTTGATATGACATTCCTTGTTGCGGCTCCTGGGGTTGAGATCATCACCCTTACCAGGGATATGGCGTTGAGCCGCCAGCAGGAGATTGACTACCTGCAGAAGAACGGATTTCCGGCAGACTTCCAGAAGCAGAAATATTCATACAATGTTGGATTGTGGGGAACATCTATCTGCGGTGGAGAAATATTGGATTCAACAAAGGGACTTCCGGAGGAGGCTTACCTCAAGCAGGTTACAAAAACCGGCAAGGAGCAGATAGCAATAGAGTTCAAGCAGGGATGTATAATAGGCGTAAATGGCAAGAAGTATGAGAGTGCTGTTGATGCCATTAAGGCCGTTGAAGAGATAGCCGCTCCATACGGAGTCGGTCGTGATATGCACGTTGGCGATACCATTATTGGAATCAAGGGTCGTGTTGGATTTGAAGCTGCGGCAGCGTTGCTCATTATCTCTGCGCACAAGTTCCTTGAGAAGTTTACCTTGAGCAAGTGGCAGCAGTACTGGAAGGACCAGGTTGGAAACTGGTATGGAATGTTTCTGCACGAGAGCCAGTATATGGAGCCTGTAATGAGGGACATTGAGGCTATGCTCGAGAGTAGCCAGCGCAATGTGAATGGAACAGTTACCATGGAGTTGTATCCTTACGGCTTCTCAACTGTTGGAGTTGATTCTCCAGATGATTTGGTAAAGACCAAACTCGGCGAGTACGGCGAGATGCAGAAGGGCTGGACATCTGAGGATGCCAAGGGATTCATCAAAGTTACCTCAACTCCGCTCAGGGTTTACTACGCAAAGCACCCGATAAAATAGATGGATATAGAACTGTTAGAGAAACTGATATCGATTCCATCGCCAAGTAGGGATGAGAAGGCGGTTGCCGATATGCTCGAGGCGTATCTGTGGCAGCTGGCTGGTGCCGGTGCGGAATCTCACTGCCAGCAGCTGATACCTCACAGGGTTGGAAACAATCTCTGGTGCGAGAGCTGTGGTAACTGCGGCAAGCCAACCATTATGCTCAATGCGCATATTGATACTGTGAAGCCCGCAAACGGCTGGAAATCTGATCCTTTCTCTCCCACTCGGGCGATAGTCAATAGTGAGCCAGATGGGATGGTGGAGCGAATCTACGGCCTTGGTGCCAATGACGATGGCGGCAGTGTTGTTGCCATGATAGAGGCCTACAGGATTCTTGCGGCAAAGGAGCAGCCATACAGGCTTGTGCTTACTTTGAGCGCTGAGGAGGAGGTGAGTGGCCGCGGAGGAATTGAGATGCTTTTCCCTGAAATAGGAAACATTGACCTTGCAATTGTTGGCGAGCCTACTGGAATGCAGATGGCCGTTGCGGAGAAGGGGCTTATGGTGCTCGACTGCTGCGCTATGGGCAAATCCGGACATGCTGCCCGCAACGAGGGGGTGAATGCCATATACAATGCACTTCCTGCAATTGAATGGTTCAAATCAACCACTGTAGATAGAGTTTCTCCATTTCTGGGTCCTGTTAAGATGAGCGTTACTCAGATTCAGGCCGGCACCCAGCACAATGTGGTTCCCGATGCCTGCACCTTTGTGGTGGATGTGCGCTCGAATGAACTCTACACAAATGAGGAATTGCTGGAGGTAATAGAAAAATCAGTCTCCTCCATCAGCATCAAGGCCCGTTCAACCAGGCTTGGCAGTTCAAGAATTGATATTGAACATCCGGTTGTAAAGAGGGGTATGGCACTTGGCCTCAAGAGTTTCGGTTCACCTACTTTGAGTAATCAGGCCCTTCTCCATTGCCCGTCATTGAAAATAGGACCGGGAGACTCAGCCCGCTCGCACACTGCCAACGAGTATATAGAAATCAGGGAGATTGAGCAGGCGGTTGAAGTCTATGTGAAGTTGCTCGATGGCCTGAAACTGATGTAAAATTTCACCTTCAAAAATTTTTAACAGTATGAAACTTTGGGACAAGGGGTTTGATACCGATGCAAGAATAGAGAAGTTCACTGTTGGCAATGATGCAAAGCTTGATGTGCAGATTGCCCAGTATGACATAACCGGTACAATGGCTCACATAAAGATGCTCACAAAGGTGGGGCTTCTTGAACAGAAAGAGCTTGAGGTGCTGCTGCCTGAGTTGGAGAAGATGCGCCAGCAGGCCGTTGAGGGCAAGTTTGTCATTGAGGATGGAATAGAGGATGTCCACTCCCAGGTTGAGAAAAACCTCACCGAGAAGTTGGGTGACCTTGGTAAGAAGATACATACCGGACGTTCGCGAAACGACCAGATACTGGTTGACATGCGCCTCTATATGCGTGACCATATTGAGATTACTGCGCAGAAGGTTGTATCTCTCTTCAAGACTCTCCAGGAGGCCAGCGAGAAGTACAAGGAGATTCTGATGCCCGGGTACACCCATCTGCAGGTTGCAATGCCATCATCATTCGGGCTTTGGTTGGGCGCATATGCGGAGTCTCTGGCCGATGACATGGTGCTTATGGGCGCGGCCCGCAAATATGTGAACCGTAATCCTCTGGGCTCTGCCGCAGGTTATGGCTCTTCAGCACCGCTCGATAGAAAATTGACCACCACTCTCCTTGAATTCGAGGATCTTGAGTACAACTCCATTTGCGCACAGATGGGGCGCGGAAAGAGCGAGAAGGTGGTGGCCCAGGCCGTTGCCGCTGTGGCAGAGACGCTGGGAAGATTTGCCGCTGATTGCTGCCTCTTCAACAGCCAGAACTTCGGCTTTATAAAACTTCCGAATGAACTTACCACGGGGTCGAGCATAATGCCTCATAAGAAGAATCCTGATGTATTCGAACTAATAAGGGCTCATTGCAACAGAATAATTGCCATACCGGAGAGTATAAGCCACGTAACTACAAATCTTCCAAGCGGCTATTTCCGTGACATGCAACTCATAAAGGAGATATTCGTTCCAATCTTCGAGGATATTGACACCTGCCTTGAAATTGCAAAATTCGCGGTTGAGAATCTCGCTGTAAATGAGTCTCTTATGGAGAATCCTATTTATAAGAGCGCATTCAGCGTTGAGGAGGTTAACCGCAGGGTGGCTCAGGGAGTTCCATTTAGAGATGCCTATCGCCAGGTTGGAATTGAGATAATGGAGGGAAGGTTCGAGTTCAAAGGAGAACTCCATCACACCCATGAAGGCTCCGTAGGCAACCTCTGCAGCTCAGAGATAGCTCAGAAGATGGAGCGCACCCTCGAAGAGTTCGATTTGAAATGATTGATACGTGATTTGGACGAAACTATCGCAGTAGAAATAATAAAAAAATAAAGAAAAGGCAGAAAGGATGCCGGTTAAAATAGAGAGATTATGAGTACAAACAAACATTTCCTCAAGGTTTTGGATTTTACTCCGGAGGAGATTAAGGAGTATTTGGCGCTTGCAGCGCAGTTGAAGGCCGATAAGAAGGCGGGAAAAGAGGTTCAGCACCTCAAGGGTAAGAACATTGCAGTATTGTTTGAGAAGGCTTCAACCAGAACCCGATGCTCTTTTGAGGTGGCAGCGCAGGATCAGGGTGGATATGCAACCTATCTTGGTTCGGTTGGTTCGCACCTTGGCATTGATGAATCAATGGATGACACTGCACGCGTACTGGGAAGAATGTTCGATGGAATAGCATATCGTGGATATGGTCAGCATATTGTTGAGAGAATAGCCCAGCTTGCAGGCGTGCCTGTATGGAATGCCCTTACAGATGAGGCCCACCCTACACAGACACTTGCAGACCTGCTCACAATTCAGGAGCATATAAAGAAACCTCTGAATCAGGTAAAGATTGCCTTTGTTGGTGACACAAGATTCAATACCTGCAACAGCCTTTTTGTTGGGTGTGTAAAGATGGGTATGGATTTCAGGGCGGTTAGTCCTAAGATTCTCCAACCGGGTGCTCAACTTCTGGCTCAGTGCAAAGAGATTGCCGCCCAGACCGGGGCAAAAATCACAGTTACCGAAGATGTAGCTGCAGGTGTGAAGGATTGCGATTTTATCTATACAGACGTATGGGTATCAATGGGTGAGCCGCTTGAGGCTTGGCAGGAGAGGGTTGACCTTCTCAAACCTTACCAGGTCAATTCAGAACTCATGAAGAAGACGGGCAATCCGGAGTGCAAGTTCATGCACTGCCTCCCTGCTTACCACGATACATCCATTAAGGTTGGAAAGGAGATTCTTGCCAAATTCGGGCTCGATGGCGTTGAGGTTACCCACGAGGTGTTCGAATCGCCTGCCAGCATAGTCTTTGACGAGGCTGAGAACAGAATGCACACAATAAAGGCTATTATGGTGAAGAGCCTTGCGTAAGAGAGTTATAGAAATCACCCCGCTCACAATGCATTGTGGGCGGGGTGATTTGCTTATAAATAAGTCGTTTATTCTTCCGCTGGAGTGAAGTTTTTCTTGAAACTGAGAACTTGGACAGATTCCTCTTTGTCACGTTTCTCAATTTCATAAGGTGCTTTTTGCTCCTTTAGAACATATTTGGTTTCAGTCTCGTTTTCCTCATCCCATACCATTGCGGAGATATCGTATGAGCCAACAGGCACCGAAAATTCAATATTCTTTCCGTTGAGAATATCGCTTTTGCTGCTGAAAGCTACATACTGCTCCTCGTCATGTGATGTTACAACAATGTCACTGATTATGTATCCCTCTCCTAAATCATTTACTATTTGTGATGTGCCAAATACAATACGGCATGGAACAATCAGTGTTGCTGATGAACTCTTTGCGCCAAGTTCCCATGTGTTGTTCTGGCCAGAGACACACAAACCGTTGTGACAACCTCCAAGAATAGGATCTATTATGGTGACCAGATTTCCAATGGACTCTGCTGAGCCTGACTTATGTGATTTGGAGTACCATACCCATTGTGTTGGATATGACTGGTATGAGCGGGCGGATGGCGGGCACTCACAGTTGAATCCTTTGTCACCTGAAGGTGTTGGGAGATTACCGAACTTGAATTGCCATGCTACAGAAGAACCTACTAATAAACCTAAGGAATCAGAGTCAGATATTGTAGCGTTGTTAATAACACTTACGTCAGATACCGATGTTGAAACACTTTTATCTTCGTGATATCCCCATGTGAACGATGCTTCTGCACTTGGTTTGACTTTTCCTGAGGACCCGGCACTTACTCCTGCAGTAACACCGCCACCAATGTCAAATCCCTCTCTGTAACTGTAGTTCACAGTGTTTTTGTCGGTATTTGGCACTGGCTGGCAAAAAAACTTCGGAAAATCCCCGTCACCTGATATGTATGTCTTGAAATTGAGTTCCCTTATGAAAGCGCCAGTGATATGAACTGCAATTCCTCCATGTTTTTGCACATAGTCGTCTCCTTTCCAAACTCCTTTTGGGTCTGCAAAATAGGAGGTTTTGAAACTGTAGTAATCGGCGCAGTAATAACCGTCTCCGTCATTCTGACAGTAGAGAGTAATGTATTTGTGTGAAAAACCTGCCTGGAATATACCTTGTATTCTGTCATCAGAAGAACCCGCTCCACAGTTATGAACGAACAAGTCACAATTCCATGACAATACTTCAGTATATTCCTTGTCTTCACGTGATGTTTCGTCTGCCTTGGTATATGGTTCAACCACTCCATTTATCCATTTAATCATTGGACCTACATAGTAGGCGGGGTCAGTTGACTTATAGTCAGAGTATGGGTCAATCTCCTCTCCTTCCAGATCTTTTTCCGAATACTCTTGAATTGCTCCCGCTCCTGGAATATCTTCGCAAATAGACTCAGGAGTGCATTTTTCCGGTTTCCTCAGTGAGAAAGCACCACGCTTTGAGAAGGCGTAGAATAGATATGAACCTTTATTAGGGCACATGTGAATCCATCCCTGCTCACTCAACAATTCTGCAATACGTTCAAGAACAGGTGCAATTATTATGATTACCGCTCCCTTGTTGTAGGCCTTCCCAATGGTTTCAATGTTGGCTTTGGCATTTGGAAGAGTTGTGAAAATTATCTTGTCATCTTCCGAGAGATTTGATTTGAGTATAAGTGCCCTTTTTGCAAAATCGGTTGCGAATTCACTGGATTCTCCCAGCCAGGTAACGGATGTCGCCTTGAAAGGGGTCTCGTCCTTCGCATGTTTGAGCAGGGTTTGTTCCGATGGGTCAACTATAATTGATTTGTTTTCATCCTTTTCGCATGAACATAAAAACGGAATCAATGCTGCTGCAAAAAATAATAGGTTTGAAAGTCTCATAATGAAAATTTGCATTTTTTAATCAGACAAATTTAAGCAAAATTATTGCTCACCGTTCTTTTTGAAGTTTATTGTAAATTTAATTACATTTGAAATTCGTTGCGAAAAAAACAATAACATAAGTATAGTATGAAAAAATCTTTATCATTTCTCTTGGTAGCGGTGTGCCTGCTGCTGATGAGTTCATGCGGCAGCCGCTTTGAAACAGTGGCAGGAGATCCGCTGGAGACAAAAATCTACACTCTTGAGAACGGCCTTCAGGTCTATATGAGCGTGAACAAAGAGGAGCCACGCATCCAGACCTACATTGCTGTGAAGGTTGGAAGCAAGAATGATCCATCTGAGACCACAGGTCTGGCCCACTATTTCGAGCATTTGATGTTCAAGGGCTCCGAGCAGTTCGGAACAACCGATTATGCGGCTGAAAAGCCTATGCTTGACCAAATAGAGGCTCTCTTTGAACAGTACCGCCAGACAACCGACGAGGCTGAGCGTGCTGCAATTTACCACGTTATTGACTCAATAAGCTATGAGGCTTCGAAACTTGCCATTCCAAATGAGTATGACAAGCTTATGGCTGTGATTGGTGCCGATGGTACAAACGCCTGGACATCACAGGATGAGACAGTGTATACCGAGGAGATTCCTTCAAACCAAATAGATAATTGGGCACGCATTCAGGCAGACCGCTTCCGCCACAATGTAATAAGGGGATTCCATACGGAGTTGGAGACCATATACGAGGAGAAGAACATGAGCCTCACCCAGGATGCCCGCAAGGTGTGGGAGGCCATTGATGCCGCTCTCTTCCCTAACCACCCATATGGAAAGCAGACAACTCTTGGAACACAGGAGCATCTGAAGAATCCTTCAATTACCAATGTTAAGAACTACTACGCAACATACTATGTTCCTAACAACATACGTATCTGCGTATCGGGTGATTTTGATCCTGAGGAGATGGTTGCAGCAATTGAGAAGTATTTTGGCGACTGGCAACCGAATCCTGACATCCCTAAGCTGGAGTTTGAGGCCGAGAAGCCAATAGAGGAGCCAATAGTTAAGGAGGTTGTAGGTCTCGAGGCTGAGAATATGGCAATTGCGTGGAGACTTCCAGGCGCATCGGATATCAAGACTACAGCTGTTGCACAGATTGCAGGCCGCGTTATGAGCAATGGATATGCAGGCCTCATTGACCTGGATGTAATACAGCAGCAGAAAGTTCTTTCGTTATATGCTTCACACGGAGTTCAGCCTGATTACTGCCAGTTCACCGTAATGGGCCGTCCTAAAGAGGGTCAGAGCCTTGAGGAGGTGCGTGACATAGCTCTTGCAGAGTTTGCCAAACTGCGTGCCGGTGAGTTTGATGACGCTCTCATTCCGGCAATCATCAATAATTTCAAGCTTGAGCAGATGTATGCCCTTGAGAATAATGGTTCACGTGCGCTTGAGTATATTGATGCATTCATCTTCGGCATTGACTGGAGCGTATGGTGCAAGAAACTCGAGGTTATGGAAGGCGTTACCAAGGCTGATGTTGTTGAGTTCGCAAACAAATATCTTACAGACAACTCTTGCGCAATTGTTTACAAACGCAAAGGCGAGGATACCTCCGTTCAGAAGATATCTGCACCTGCAATTACACCTATTGTAACCAATCGTGACAGCCAGAGCGCATTCCTGGCTGAGATACAGAATACGCAGGTAAAGCCTATTGAGCCTGTATTTGTTGATTTCAACAAGGATATGAGCCAGTTTGAACTGGCGCAAGGGGTGAATGTCCTCTACAAGCAGAATACCATAAATGACATAGCTCAGGTTGATATTACCGTGAACACCGGTGTTGAGCAAAATCCAGGACTTGGTGTAGCGTGCGATTATTTGAGTTATCTTGGCACTCCTGATATGACCGCTGAGCAGTTGGCTTCAAAGATGTACTCTCTTGCCTGCTCATTCAGCATCCGTTCAGGTGCAAACAGTACAACTCTCTCACTTGTAGGTTTGAGCGAGAATATTGAACAGGCTCTGACTCTCGTTGAGAATCTTTTGCAGAATGCGGTTGCCGATGAGAAGATTCTTGCCAATGTAAAGGCAGATGAATTCAAGTCACGTGCAAATGCCAAACTGAGCCAGCGTTCGTGCTATTCTGCACTTACACGTTACGTTTCATACGGTTCGGAATTTATTGGAAAGACAACTCTTTCAAATGAGAAGGTTGCCGCTCTTACATCAGAAGAACTGCTTGGGCAGGTGAAAGAGGTATTTGCAAATGGTCACGAGATACTTTATTACGGTCCAATGAAGGAAGCAGATCTCAAGGCTGCGCTTGGAAGGTGTCATAAAGTTACAGAGGGTGCCCAGCAGCTTCCTGAGAAGTTCACTGCAAAGGTGGCTACACCGCAGGCAAGCGTTGTTATGGCACAGTATGATGCAAAACAGATATATTACAATCAGTACAGCAATCGTCAAGAGACACTTTCAACAGATGATGCTGCCTGTCTGGCACTCTACAATGAGTATTTCGGCGGCGGCATGAACGGTATCGTATTCCAGGAGATGCGTGAGGCACGCGGCCTTGCATACAGCGCTTCAGCAAGGCTCTCTTCTCCTTCATTTGCTGACGACAGCTATACCTTCTCCGCTTTCATTGCAACTCAGAATGACAAGATGCAGATTGCAGTTGAGGCTTTTGATGAAATAATCAACAACATGCCTCAGTCTGAAGCGGCATTCAGCATTGCTAAAGATGCTCTTTTGGGCAGACTACGTACTCAGAGAACAAATGGCATATCCGTTCTAAACAGATATTGTTACTGCCGCAGAATGGGACTTGCCGAGCCGCTTGACCGTATGATCTTTGAGAAGGTACAGAACATGCAACTCTCCGATGTGGTGGCAGCACAGGAGAAGTGGGTGAAGGGAAGAACCTACACCTATGCAATTCTGGGTGACATCAAGGATCTTGACACCAAGTTCCTCTCAACCCTGGGACCTGTGAAGAGGGTAACTCTGGAGGAGATATTCGGATACTAAAATAAAAAACATTACATTTGTAGAATAGTCACGAAAACTATACAAACAAATAATAACCTTAAATTTAATTTTATGTTCAAAAACCATCCTAAAGGATTGCTTGCAGCTGCGCTGAGTAATATGGGTGAGCGCTTCGGCTACTACATTATGAACGCTGTGCTGGTGCTCTTCCTTTGTTCAAAATTCGGCATCTCCGACAGTGCCAGCGGATTGATCTACTCCATTTTCTATTGTGGAATATATGTATTGAGCCTTGTTGGCGGTATCATTGCCGACAGAACCCATAACTACAAAGGCACCATTATGACCGGTCTGGTAATCATGGCTCTGGGTTATGCTGCTCTTGCAATTCCTGTTTTTGCAACACCTGAGAACAATACAGGACTGCTTGTGTTCACCTGCGTTGCATTGTTCTTCATTGCATTCGGTAACGGTCTTTTCAAGGGCAATCTTCAGGCTTTAGTTGGCCAGTTGTATGACAACTTTGAGGCTGAGGCTGCAAAGAATGGCCCAGAGGCACTCAAGGCTGCAAAGGAGAAGAGAGATTCGGGATTTCAGATTTTCTATGTTTTCATTAACATTGGCGGTCTTGTTGCTCCTTTTGTTGCTCCTTTGCTTCGTGGATGGTGGTTGAAATCTCATGAGCTTGTTTACAACTCACAGCTTCCTGCACTCTGCCACAAATACATCAAGGAGGGTGCAGATATGGCAGCTGATCAGTTTGAGAACCTCAAGGAGCTTGCAGTTGCAGTAGGTGCCAACGTTTCAGAGGGATTCGATTTCACAACTTTCTGTGGAGAGTACTTGAAAGTGTTCAACGAGGGTGTTCACTTCTCATTCATAGCTTCTGTATTTGCAATGCTTCTTTCACTCGGTATCTTCATTGCTACCAAGAAGATTTTCCCTACTCCTGGTCAGAAGGTTAAGAGTTCATCTTCAAATGAGGCTGAGACTCCTGAGGTAACCGTATCAGCTGAGGAGAAGGCTGCAATGGCAAAGGAGATCAAACAGAGAATGGCTGCTCTCTTTGCGGTACTTGGAATCTGCATCTTCTTCTGGCTCTCATTCCACCAGAACGGACAGTCACTCTCTCTTCTTGCAAGAGACTTTGTTGTAACCGATACAATTGCTCCTGAAATATGGCAGGCAATAAATCCATTCTTCGTAATTACTCTCACACCGGTGATTATGCTCATTTTCGGATCATTGGCAAAGAAGGGAAAGGTTATTTCAACTCCTAAGAAAATTGCCATGGGTATGGGTATCACAGCAATGGCATACGTATTCCTTATGGTTCTTTCAATGGTATGCTCATGGCCTTCAGGAGATGAGTTCAGAGCTCTTCCTGTTGCCGAGTCTGCAGCAATGAAGGTAGGACCTTGGGTACTTATTGCAACATATTTCTTCCTTACGGTTGCTGAGCTATTCATATCACCTCTGGGACTTTCATTCGTTTCAAAGGTTGCTCCTAAGCATATGCAGGGTCTCTGCCAGGGCTTGTGGCTCGGTGCAACAGCTCTTGGAAACCTCTTTATTTGGGTTGGACCTGTAATGTACAATAAAATGAACCTCTGGCAGTGCTGGCTTGTATTCCTGCTCATTTGTGTTGTTGCTATGGGCGTTATGCTCGGCATGGTCAAGTGGCTTGAGAGAGTTACAAAATAGCAACAGTCAGTTTGATTTATAAAAAAGTAGGAGTGGCGTTGAGTCTCTCCTACTTTTTTTGTAGATTTGTAGGTCGTATGCATCCAATGTGCATGCATACCATGCCAATAGAAAAATGTTGCACACTTTTTTTTCAAATATAATTTTTGGAGCGATGAAGCTGCTCTCGCTCCTGCCGCTGAGGGTGCATTATCTTCTTTCTGACTTTAACTGTTTCCTCGTTTCAAAGGTGTTCAGATACAGGCGTTCGGTTGTGAAGAGGAATCTGCACAGATGTTTCCCGGATTTGGGAAGTGAGGAGATTGCAAAAATTACCGGAGAGTATTACCACTATATCTGCGATATCATAGCAGAGAATATATGGTCTTTGAGTATGGACAACCGGGAGTTCCACAGACGCTTTCATGCGGTTAACCCGGAACTTATGGATGAGCTCTTCAGAAATCACTCCAAGGTTGTGGTTATGACCGCTCATCGTGGCAACTGGGAGCTTATGGGAGGCTATTGCGGCTACTGGGAAGATAGAGCGCCCGACAGTTTCGGCTGGCAGCCTATGTGGCTTGGATACAAGAGGACCAGAAACAAGGTAATCAACGACCTCGTAATTGCAATAAGAAACCACGAATATGCCCACATACACGCCAACGGCAGGCTCATAGAGTCACACAACTTCCTGAGGACTATTCTCAAGAAAGACAATGGTGGAATGTATGTCTTCATAGCTGACCAATCTCCTAAGGATGCAAGGACCATAACCAAGTTCATGGGGGTGCCAACCCTTATGTTCAACGGCGCGGCGCATCTTGCATGCAAACTTAATCTGCCAATTGTATATCTTGACATAGCTCATCCTCAAAGAGGTGAGTATGCAATGACCTTTACACTTATTGATGAGTTCCCTAAGGGAGCGGATCCTGATGAGATTACACGGCAGTATGCCGCGCTTCTTGAGGAGTCAATAAAGGCGAATCCGCACAACTGGCTCTGGAGTCACAAACGCTGGAAGAGGGAGCCTACGGAGCAGGAGTGGGAAACGTACAACTCTCTTTACAATGATTCCACAGGGCAGCAACAGCCGCAGGAGGCGTAATGCTTGCGAGGGAGCAGGAGAACTAACTATCGCAGTAGAGAAAATAATAATAACCTAACAATACAATTATGAACGACAAAAAACAGATTTCAAGGAGAAGCTTCATAAAAGCCTCACTTGCAATGGGGTCAAGCGCAGCCATTATTGGTGGCGGTATGGGTTCCTTCCTTACAGCCTGCACAACAAGGGAGCAGTTCGACACCATTATTAAAAATGGAATTATCTATGCCGGTGATGGTGGCGAGGCCATAAAGGGCAGCGTAGGTATCCGCGAGGGCAAGATTGCGGCAATAGGCAGAATCGGCAGCAACGCCGACAAGATTGTTGACGCTCAGGGCATGGCCGTTTCTCCTGGATTCATTGATATACACACTCACTCCGATACAAACTTCTTCGACGCACCTCTTGGTGATTCAAGAATCTATCAGGGTGTTACAACGGATATTTCAGGAAACTGCGGTGATTCACCATTCCCATACTCAGACGAGTATGCCGCTACAAAGGCAGGTTCAATGCGTCACGGCTATCCTTGGTGGCAGGATATAGATGGCTTCTACGATGCTTTGCGTCAGAAGGGAATAGGTATCAACACCAAGTGCTACACAGGTCAGGGGCAGTTGCGCAGTGCAGTTGTAGGCGACTATAATGTTCCTGCCACACCCGAGCAGATAGCGAAGATGTGCTCTATTCTTGAGAAGGAGCTTGAAATGGGAAGCGCCGGCCTCTCATTCGGCCTCGAGTACACACCTGGCTCGTATGCAAGTCAGGAGGAGATGGTTGAACTTCTCAAAGTTGTAGGAAAGCGTAATGGTTTGTTCGCTATTCACATGAGCAATGAGGATGACCATGTTCAGGATGCCATTGCACAGGCAATTGAGATGTCACGTCAGAGCGGAGCCCGTCTTGAGATATCACACCTCAAGGCTCAGAACCCTGCAAACTGGCACAAAGGTCCTGCAATGATTGAGCAGATTGAGAAGGCAAGGGCAGAGGGCGTGGATATAACATTTGACCGCTACCCTTATATTGCATTCTCTACAGGAATGACAACATTCATTCCTCTTACACATCGTGATGGTTCACGTGAGGATATAATCAAGCGTCTTGAGAACAAGAAGACCTCTGACGAGATTGGAGCATATATGAGAAACAGAATAGAGCGTTTCGGCGGTGCGCAGAATGTGCTCATCCAGACTTGTGATGCTCCAGAGAGCGTGCAGTTCTCAAACAAGAGACTCTCAGAGTGCTGCCAGATTACAGGCAAGGATGAGTGGGAGACAGCGCGTCAGATTCTCCTTTCAGAGAAACTTGGCGTAAGTATGATAGTATTTGCAATGACAGAGGACAATGTGAAGCTCTTCCTCTCAAATCCGCTTGCAATGCCTGCATCAGACGGAAGCGTTTACTCACCAGAGGGACCTCTGGGACAATCAATGCCGCATCCAAGATCTTACGGAACCTTCACACGTTTCTTTGGAAAATATGTTCGTGAGGAGAAGATATGCTCACTTGCTGAGGGCGTACGCAAATGCACCTCGCTTCCAGCTTCAAGGGTGGGCTTGAAAGACAGAGGCCTCATTGCTCCTGATTATGCTGCAGATATTGTAATCTTCAATCCTGATACAATCATTGATACTGCAGATTTCAACAATCCTCACCAGTTCGGCAAAGGTGTTGAGCATGTATTTGTGAATGGCCAGCACACCATTGAGAACGGCAAGTACAACGGTTGCGAACTTAAAGGTCAGGTACTGGCTTAGTTGAGATACAGGATCTTATCTTCTATTTGATAACAATACCCGGAGTGGCGAATTGCTCAAGCGATTCGCCATTCTGGTATATGAGAAGGGCATCAAGTTCCGGATGTGCAGCAAGGAACTCCTTTGATTTCTCCACGCCCATTACCATAAATATTGTGGCGTACGCGTCCGCTTCGGTGCCGGTTGTTGCCACTACAGTTGCACTCAAAAGGGAGTGGGTAACAGGTCTTCCGGTGGTTGGGTCAATTGTATGGGAGTACTTCACTCCATCCTTCACGTAGAATTTACGGTAGTTGCCACTGGTTACTACACCTTTGCCACTCACCTCAATAACGGCCTGAATCATCTCTCCGCTTATATTGTTGCCATCAACGGGTTTGTCAATACCTATGCTCCAGTTATTGCCTCTGGAGTTCACTCCACGGCACATAACTTCTCCACCAACTTCAACCAAATAGTTTTCAATGCCCATTTGCTCAAGCCCCTTGCCCATATAGTCAACGGTATACCCCTGGGCAATGGCATTGAAGTTAAGTTGAATAATATTGGATGAAAGCGAATCGGGATTATGAACGTATGCTCCGCCGGCACTTCTTTCAAGAACAAGCTTGTCCATTCCAATGCAGGTTTTTATGCTGTCGATTGTAGCCTGTGAAGGTTCAGTTCCGTTTTTGAAACCGAAGCCCCAGAGGTCGAACAGAGGAGCTGCACTTGGGTCAAAGAGACCTCCGCTGAGCTTGTAGTATTTGTAAGATTCCTCAAAGATATCTGCGAATATCTGGTCAACATTGCTGTTTGTGCCGCTGTTGTAGCGGCTGAGCGATGATTCGCTGTTGTATCCTGAAACAGAGCAGTCAATTCTGTTGAACCACAGAGCAATGGAGTCCTCCACCATTTTGCAGAAGGATGAGGTGTCTGCACTTTGCGGGAGTTGGTATATGATTCTGTAGGTACTTCCCTGCGCAAATCCTTCAGATGTGATATATCCCTCCCTTTTCTCTCCTGAATTACAGCTGCATGTAAGTATTGCAATGGTGGTGAATATGGATGCTGCAGCGCAGATGCTGCATTTTGACAATTGAATTCCTTTAAATAGATGACGTTTGAATATGTTCATTGTGGCTGGCATAGTTTTAGAATATAGAATGCTGCATCACTCTGCCGTGCATGCAGCGATGCAAAATTAATTGAAAAAACAAGAAGTTCTCTTAAAACGACTTTAAATATTGTTATTGGTTTAAAAAATGTGCAATTTTGCAGATTATGAAAAAATTGATACAGTCCGATATTATGAAAAACATCCTTTGTGTCAGATTCGTTCCAGTTCTTCTTGGAATCACTCTCTTTGCTGCCTCTTGTGCAACTGAAGATGAGGAGGATGACACAAAACCATATATACCAGGTTCGCTTGTTTTCAGTATGCCTACATATGTTGATACAATGGATACATATGCATTGCATGCATCAGGTCTTACTGAACCGAGCGATGCTGAGCTTGTCTATTTTTGGACCGGTTCAACTCTCTTTATCAAGGATACCGTGTGGGGGCAGGATTTGACCATAACAATTCCGGATACGCTTGGAGAGTTCTCAATAATTGCACATGCAAAGGCGGAGGGGTACTATCAGAGCGCCTATACGCACACAATGCAGATATTAAGAGGTGATGACAGTTTCTGTGACTATGTTCAACCGGCAACGTATATAACCGACAGCAGGGATGGACGCAACTATTCATACACCGAAATAGGTTCTCTTCTCTGGTTTACCAGGAATCTCAACTGGGAGGGTGCAGGAGAGGCATATACCGCTTCACCGGCTATGGGAGACATAACAGGAAGGCTCTACACTTGGGAAGATGCAACCGGCGGCGTTGATGCCAGCGGGCTTGGGCAAGGAGTTCAGGGAGTGTGTCCTGAAGGGTGGAGCATACCTACAGCCCAGGATTGGGAGGATTTTGGCAAGGCACTTTACGGAAAGGAGGTCTCATTTGGCAGTGACTGGGAGGGAATGGCAGACAAACTCAGAATAGAGTCTTCACTCAACGGAAACAAGTTCTGGGCATATTCTCCTACATGCAACCCGGAGAACCTGTATGGATGGGCTGCGCTTACAACAGGCTATTGCCAGGATGAATACGCCCATTTCAGAGGGTTGTATGAGATGGGGCTCTGGCTCTGCGGTACATTGGCAGAGAATGGGAATGCGACATTCAGGTTCATGAATACCGACACACCTGATTTCAGGTATGGTTCATGCGGCAGAAGTTCCCTGGCTGTTGCGGTAAGATGCGTCAAGCTCAAATAAAGTTTTAAGTTAATATTAAACATTTACGGTCATGAAGATGAAAGGTGTAATTACAATTGTTGTAATTGTTTTGGTTGTAATTGGAATCTATGGTTGGATCAAGGGTGCGCAGAACAAGTTCGTAAAGGGAGAGGAGAGCGTTGAAGCTGCCTGGGCGCAGGTTGAGAATGTATATCAGCGCAGGGCTGACCTTATACCCAATCTTGTAGCAACAGTAAAGGGGTATGCCGAGCATGAGAGCTCTACTCTTGAGGCCGTAGTAAATGCAAGAGCAAATGCCACTTCGGTGAAAATAGATCCGCAGAACCTTGATGCGGCATCTTTGCAGAAGTACAATCAGGCGCAGGGCGAACTCAGCTCTGCTCTTGGACGTCTTCTTATGATACAGGAGAACTATCCTGACCTTAAGGCCAATGAGAATTTCCGCGATCTTCAGGTTCAACTCGAAGGTACCGAGAACAGAATCACCACCGAGCGTCAGAAGTTCAATGATGCGGCAAAGGCGTATAATACAATGATAAGGGAGTTCCCTAAGAACATTCTCGCTTCAATGTTCGGTTTCGAGAAGAAGCCTTACTTCGAGGCGGCTCCGGGCGCGGAAACAGCTCCAAAGGTGGAATTTTAGTTTGGGACGGATATTGGCATATTGCAAGGTTGTGCTGGCTGCCGTTGTTTATACGGTGGCCTGCTCTGCTTTTACAATGCCACCGAAAGATAGGCTTGTAACAGATTTTGCCAGTGTGCTTGACGTGCAGCAGATATCTGCGCTGGAACAGCGGCTGGTTGCATTTTCAGACTCCACATCAAACCAGATTCTTGTTGTAATATATCCGGAACTGGAAAACGACAATGAAGCTTGGATGGCTCAGCAGATTGGTGAGCAGATGGGTGTAGGTCAGCAGAAGTACAACAACGGCGTTGTGATGCTGGTAAAGGCGAAGATGAATCCGTCGGATTTCAGAGCTGCATTCATTGCAACCGGATATGGGGTGGAGGGCGCTCTTCCGGATGCTCTCTGTTCGCGAATAACAAGAGAACGAATGGTTCCTTTCCTCAAGCAGGACAACTACTATGCAGCTATTGAAAGTGGCCTTGATGCCCTGATGCCAATTCTGGCAGGGGAGATATCAACCAGTGAATTTGCAGGTAAGGAAGATGGTGATGATGCCCTTGTAACGGCAATTGTCTTTTTGCTTATCTTTGTTGTAATAGTGATTCTCATAGTATTCTCCTCTGGTAAGGGGGGAGATGGTAAGGGAGGAAATGGCGGAGGCGGCGGTAAAATGAGTACGGCTGAAAGGCTTATGCTGCTTGGACTTCTCTCAAGGGGAGGACGCAGAAGTTCGGGCAACTGGGGCGGTGGCTTTAGTGGTGGAAGCTTTGGCGGAGGTGGTTTCGGAGGATTTGGCGGTGGCCATTTCGGCGGTGGTGGAGGTGGCTCCCGTTGCTGATATGCCTGTTGACTTTTTGTCATATTGAAGTAAAATCAACTTTTCCGGAAAACCGGGTTAAATAATTTAATGTAATGAAGATAGTTATTGCAGGAGCAGGAGAGGTAGGCGGGCATCTGGCAAAGATGCTCAGCGGAGGAAGTCATGACCTCACCATTATTGACAACGATCCTACGCATCTGGCAAATGTATCTTCAATTGCAGATGCAATTACAATTGAGGGCGACACCACTTCAATTGAGGTGCTCAAGCAGGCCAGGGTAAGTGAAGCGGACCTTTTCATAGCGGTGGCGCCGGCAAGTACCCAGGATTCCAACATTGTGAGTGCTCTGCTTGCCAAGAAACTGGGGGCCAGAATTGTAACTGCCAGAATCAACAACAATGATTACCTCGATACCGACAACAATGTGCTCTTCAAGGATCTTGGAATAGACCTTCTCTTCTATCCGGAGAAGATTGCAGCGGGCGAAATCTGTGATTTGCTCAAGCAAACAGGTACCAATGAGTATATTGAGTTTGCCGGAGGTAAGCTGCAGATGGTTGCACTTCGTCTCGAAGAGGGCGCTCCGCTCATACGCAAGGGGTTGGAGTATATGTCTCCCGATGGGGACTATACCCAGTACAAGGCTGTTGCGGTGGCCAGAGACGGCGAGACAATTATTCCCAAGACAGCCAATTTCAAGTTCCAGGAGGAGGATCTTGTATATATAATCTCTACAAGAGATGGTGTTGATGCCGCTATGGAGTACTCCGGGAAACGCAAGATTGATATCAGAAACCTTATGATAATTGGCGGTGGCAGAATCTGCGACACTCTTCTTGACAAGATAGCTGGAAGCATTGATCTGGTCAAAATCATAGAGAAGAGGGAGGAGAGATGCTCATATCTTGCGGAGAAGTATTCGAAGCCGCTCATAATACAGGGCGACGGCAGGAATACAGACCTTCTCATTGAGGAGAACATAAAGGATTTTGATGCTGTTGTTGCTGTTACAAGCAGTTCTGAAACAAATATTCTGGCTTGTGTTGCTGCAAAGAGGCTCGGTGTGAAAAAGACCATTGCAGAGGTTGAGAATCTGGAGTATATCAAGCTTGCCGAGGGTATGGGTGTGGATGCCGTAATAAACAAGAAACTCAGTACTGCGGGAAGAATCTTCAGGTTCACACTCAGCAACAAGATACGCACCGTAAAGTGTCTCAATGGAACAAATGCCGAGGTGCTGGAGTTTATTGCCAACCCTGAGTCTCGTATTACGCAGGGTCAGATCAAGGATCTTAATTTCCCGAATGAGGCTATAATAGGGGGCATTGTAAGAGGAGATGAATGCTTCATTGCAAACCAGTACTCCACCATAAAGGCATATGACAGGGTTGTTGTCTTTGCCCTTCCGTATGTTCTTGACAAAGTGAACAAATTCTTTATTTAAAAGAGATAAATCTTTAGCCTCCATAACAGGAGGCTTTTTTCTTTTTTACTATATTTGTGGGTTAAAAGAAATTGATTATTCTGCCCAAGAAATCATAGTATGGAAGAGCTTTATCTGGAAAATTTCAAAAGACGTGGCTGCATTGAGGTTATTTGCGGCTCCATGTTTTCAGGCAAAACCGAGGAACTCATAAGACGAATAAAGAGAGCCAATTTCGCTCACCTGCGTCTTAAGACATTCAAGCCTGAAATAGATGTCAGATATTCCAATAAGGATGTGGTTTCACATGATTCACATGTAATTACATCTGTACCTGTGAAGACACCTGCCCAAATTCTTGAAATTGCGGTTGATGTTGACGTTGTGGGAATTGACGAGGTGCAGTTCTTCGACGATTCAATTGTTGAAGTTTGCCAGAAACTTGCTGATTCAGGGGTAAGGGTCATATGTGCAGGCCTCGATATGGATTATTTGGGGAATCCGTTCGGACCTATGCCAAAGCTCATGGCTCTTGCGGAGTATGTGACCAAAGTGCATGCAATATGCGTGAAATGCGGAGAGCTTGCACAGCACTCATACAGAACAATACGCAACGACAATCTGGTTGTACTTGGAGAGACCGACGTATACAAGCCTCTCTGCCGTGAGTGTTATAACAAAGCAATGGAAGAGTTGGGTAAACAGAAGAATCTTTAACAATAAGGTAAACAGAAATTGAGATGGGACTTATTACTTGTGAGAACATAGTGAAGAGGTTCGGCAATCACACTGCCCTTAGCGGTGTGAGCGTAGATGTTCCAAAGGGAGAGATTTTTGGACTTCTTGGCCCGAACGGAGCGGGAAAGACAACTCTTATACGTTCCATTAATATGATAATAAAGCCCGACAGCGGGCGTATTCTCTTCAATGGTAGGGAAATAGATGAGAGTGACGTTGAGAAAATAGGCTATTTGCCTGAGGAGAGGGGGTTGTACAAGAAGATGAAGGTTGGGGAGCAGGCCATTTATCTGGCACGTCTGAAGGGAATGGATTATGCCAGCGCCAACAGGGAGCTTAAGAGATGGTTTGCAAAGTTCAATATTGCGCCCTGGTGGAACAAGAAGGTGGAGGAGCTCTCAAAGGGTATGGCCCAGAAGGTGCAGTTCATTACAACCGTTGTGCATCAGCCTGAACTTCTCATTCTTGACGAGCCTTTTTCCGGCTTTGATCCTGTGAATGTGCAGATTATAAGGGATGAGATTCTTAGAATGAAGAGTGAGGGGGCTACAATAATTCTCTCAACACATAATATGGAGAGCGTTGAGGAGCTGTGCGACAACATAGCGCTCATAAACAAATCCAAACTTGTGCTCTGCGGAAATACAAGAAAAATACGGGAAGATTATGGAGGCAATAGGGTTGAGGTCCTCTATAGGGGCGAAGAACTGGCGCAGGAGGAAGATACACTATCGCCGTACATAATAGTTGAAAAAGGGGAGCAGGGTCAGATGCGCAGGGCGGTTCTTGAAATTGCAAATGGTTCTTCAAATGCACAGGTGCTTTCAAAACTCATTGGTGTCGTTGATGTATGTTCGTACGCTCAGCTGGTTCCGAGGATGAAGGATATTTTCATAAAGCTTGTTACTGAATAGAGGTTATGGGAAAGAATAAGACAGGTATAGTATTCCAGAGGGAGTACATGGTAAAGGTCAAGAAGAAGTCGTTCATAATCCTGACGATTCTTGCACCGGTTCTCTTTGCGGCGCTTATGGTCGTTCCTTCGCTCATAATGCTTTGGGGTGGTGAAAATGATGCGCAGAGAGTGGCGGTTTATGACCAGAGCGGTATTGTATGCAGTGCCGGTGATTCTCTTGGCGGCAACATTGAAATAGTTCAAATTACACCTGGGCAGTTCGGATGTAATGACTTCAATGAGCTCAAAGCCAGGTTCGATGAGCTTGGATATGATGCCCTTGCAAATATTGAGGTGAAGGATTCTGCTTCAATGCAGCTCTCTACAACAATATATTCGCACTCTCAGATTGGACTTGACCTCCAGAGCGGATTCAACGGTATGGTGAATGATGCCATTTATGATTGGAGGCTCGACCAGTACAACATAGAGGGGTTGAGGGAAATTATGGAGAGTCTTGAATCGGATGTGAAGGTTCAGACCATTATTCTTGACGAGGAGTCGGGAGATGAGCATTCGTCAATGGTTGAGGTATATATGGTGCTCGGTTATATCTGCTCATTTGCCATATATATCTTCATTCTTATGTTTGCAAACGGCGTGATGTCAAGTGTAATAGAGGAGAAGTCGTCAAGGGTGGTTGAGGTTCTGGTTTCAAGTGTGAAGCCTTTTCAGCTTATGATGGGCAAGATTCTCGGGTCGGCAGCAGTGGGACTTACACAGTTTGCCATTTGGATAGTTCTTACGGCTCTTCTTGTTACAGGTGCCGCAACAATTTTCGGCAGCTCGGTTGTGTCATCACAGAATCCCATTCCGGTAGAGCAGATGGTCCCTGCTGATGCGGGTGGCCAGAGTCAGGCGGTTGTGATTCCTGCAGATGCCACTTCGCTGGTAAATTCAATTGAGGAGAAGAGTGGTGAAGACGGTGCCTCTTCAATTATAAACAGTGTGCTTGGAACTCTCAAGGGGGTGCATATTGGAATGATGCTGGCAGGTTTCCTGCTCTATTTCCTTTTCGGATATCTTCTGTATGCCGCTCTCTTTGCCGCAATGGGTTCAGCTGTTGAAAGCGTGGCCGATACGCAGCAGCTTACGCTTCCTGTAACTATTCCTCTTATTATAGGATTGTTCATCATGCTCAGCACCTTCCAGAATCCTGACAGTTCGCTCTCGTTCTGGGCCTCAATGATACCTTTCACCTCGCCGGTTGTCATGATGGCGCGTTTGCCTTACGGAATACCAATGTGGGAGTTCGTGCTTTCGCTCTCTATTCTTATTCTCACATTTGTTGGTATCACCTGGATGTGCGCAAGAATCTACCGTGTTGGAATTTTATCGTATGGTACAAAGGCAACATGGAAGGATATGTTCAAATGGATAAAAATTAAATAATGACCGCGGTATGACAAGAAAAATTTTATTTGCCTTTGCATTTGTTGTTTTCACTGCGATAGGGGGTTATGCACAGAACTGGAGCAGGGTGGAGTGGTCGAAGGTCCCTATGGATTCAACTTGGAACACACCTGCAGGTGCGCAGAGCGTTACTGGCGAAATCCTTAAAAAATATAGGCCGGCCGTTGATTCGCTTGAAATAGTCATTGGGTATGCTCCTGTTGAGATGACCAAATATATGCCTCAGTGCCCACTTTCAAATATGACGGTTGATATCATGAAGATTGCTGCCCAGCGTTTCCTCGATTTGCAGGGGAAGGGGGAGAAGGTTGATATGGCTATTACCAACTTCGGTGGCTTGAGAAGCAACTTTGCGAAGGGGAATGTCACTGTGGGAGATGTCTATTCAATGTATCCCTTCTACAACTATGTGAACATAGTGGATTTGAGGGGTAAATATATAAAAATGCTCTTTGAGGCCTTTGCAAAGAGGGGGAAATTTGAGGCCTTCAGCGGTGCCAGGGTTGTTGTTGAAGGAAAGGTGCTGAAGGAATTTACCATTGGTGGGGCACCTGTTGAGGATGAGAAAATATACAGGATAGCAACGCTCGATTTCCTTATTGCCGGTGGCGACAAGGTATTTGCATTCCGTTATTTGGAAAATGCCGTACCAATTGCTCCAAAACCTCTTCTGAGGGATGTGATGCTGGATTATCTTCTTGAAATGCAGAAGCAGGGACGACCTTTGGAGTGGCCGGTGGATGACCGTATAACAATAATCAAATAACTTTTTCCAGATATGGAATACAACATAAGGAATATGAGACAACTTGTATATATATTCGTGACAGTAGTTTTTGCAGTATTCTCTTCTGGAGCTCAGGCCCAGGATCTGGTTATTCTGCATACCAATGATACCCACAGTCACATAGATGTTGTGAAGGGAGGCCGCAGTAATGGATTGGGTGGCGTTGAGAGAAGGGAGCAGTATGTCAACAGCATAAGGAAACAGTACCCGGGCAAGGTTCTTCTGGTGGATGCAGGGGACTTCAGCCAGGGATCACCATACTTCACTCTTTTCAAAGGTGATGTTGAGGTTGAGCTTATGGATGCTCTTGGGTACGATGTCACTTGTCTGGGTAACCATGAGTTCGACAACGGCGGTGCCGAACTTAACAGAAGGTTAAGGAATCTCAAGACTCCTGTAATTTGCTGTAACTTTTCAATTCCTGAGGATGATCCTCTTCATGAAGTGGTGAAACCATATACTATTGTGGAGAGAGGCGGCAAAAAAATCGGATTCATTGGAATGATAACCAATATTGCTTCGGCTGTGAATCCAAAAAACATAGCTGGAATGAAATATGTATATCCTATTCCTGTTGTCAATGGCTATGCAAGGGAACTTAAGCAGCAGGGTTGTGATCTTGTGGTTGTCCTCTCGCACAGTGGGTATGACGGTGGATATGACAATGCACCGGGGGATATGAAAATTGCTGAGGAGTTGGAGAATGTTGACATTATTATTGGCGGACACTCCCACACCTTTATGGATAAACCCTCTTTTGTGAAGACAAAGGCTGGCAAGGAGGTTATGGTTGTGCAGGACGGATGCTGGGGTGTTGAAGTTGGAAAGATAGATATATGGTTCTAACCATTGAAAACGAGCGTGAATAGTTTTAAGAATAATATAAATATTGTTGGTATGAGATACATTCTTGTTGCGTTGTGCCTGGTATTTGTTTCGGGGCACTCTTTTGCTCAGGATGCAATAATAAAGCACAACTTTGGGGAGAATGGTGAGCAGTTGAAGGATTCCATCTTTTTCAAGGAGGGTGGAACATACTCCCTTGAGGAGTTCAGGTCAATGGCTCTTCAGTCAAACAGAGATCTTCAAATAGCTGATCAGAATATAAAGGCGGCTCAAGAGACAAGAAAGGAGATATTTACACAATTTCTGCCTTCAATTGATCTCAGTGGTGGCTATTATAGAACTGGAAAGAATATAAGGATGCTTGCCAGCGACCAGTATCTTCCTGTGGGAATAACGAATCCTGACATTCAGGCAGCCGGACTTCCTATTCTGCCTGTAGCTGACCCTACAACCGGTGAGCAGTTATATGCCTATTTGCCTGCAAGTGCAATGGAGTATGATATAAAGGAGCTTTTCGGAGGCGGTGTGTCTCTTGTTCAGCCACTCTATATGGGAGGTCTTGTAAGGGAGGCATACAAACTCTCAAAAATCAATGAGACGGTGAATGTTCTCAAAGGCGAGGAGAGAACCCAGCGTGTAATTCTTGAGGTTGACGAGGCTTATTGGAGGGTAGTGTCACTTATAAACAAGCAGAAACTTGGGCAGAGATACCTTGATCTTCTGAACAAATTGTACAAGGATGTGTGCAAGATGAAGGAGCAGGGTATTGCAACAAAGGGCGATGTCCTTAACGTTAAGGTTAAGCAGAACGAGGCCAGCCTCATGCTTACAAAAATTGAGAACGGGTTGAGCCTCTCAAAAATGGCGCTTTACCAGCTTTGCGGACTAAAGATATCGGGGAATTACCTTCTCAGGGATGAGAATATTGAGCAGGAGACAGTTGAACCTGTAGCATTTGACAAGGAGCGTGTTTTTGCAATGCGTCCTGAACTGCAGATGCTGGAGCAGGCGAATCTGGCTGCACAGTCAAATGTCAAGATGTCGTTTGCCAGGTTTATGCCTAAGGTTGTGCTTACTGGTTCATATTTTTTGTCCAATCCTAACGTCTATAATGGATTCAACAGACATCTCAAGGATAATTGGATTGTTGGTGTGATGCTTACAGTTCCTATTACCCACTTTGGAGAGAGAGTCCACAACTACAGGGCTGCGCAGTTCAAGGAGAAGGTTTCTCAAATAGATTTGATGAAGGCAAAGGAGATGGTTGAGCTCCAGTTGAATCAAAGCTCTTTCAAGGTTATTGAAGCCAACAAGAAACTTACTTCAGCAATATCGAATATGGAGGCTGCCCAGGAGAATCTTAAGCTTGCAAGAGAGTCGTACAACGAGGGCCTTATCTCCCTTACTGACCTTATGGCTGCTCAGACGGCTTGGCTGAGCGCTTCATCAGAGAAGATTGATTCCGGCGTTGAGGTCAGACTTACAACACTCTATCTCAATAAGGCAAAAGGTGAACTTGGGACAGGTAGAACAGAATAGAAATGTCAAAAAAAGGAATAGAGAAGAATGGAGAAGGCATTGGCAGCGGAATACACTGAAAAAGATTTTGAAACCCTTTCGTGGAACGAGCACATAAGGCGCCGTCCCGGAATGTACATAGGCAAACTTGGCGATGGTTCCAACCCGGACGATGGAATATATGTCCTTTTCAAGGAGATAGTAGATAATGCCATTGACGAGTTTGGAATGGGATTCGGCAAAAAGATTGAGATTTCCATTGAGGATAATGTTGTTACTGTAAGGGATTACGGGCGAGGTATTCCGTTCGGTAAGGTTATTGAGAGTGCCAGCGTAATGAATACCGGAGCCAAGTATGGCAGTGCGGCGTTCAAAAAATCGGTTGGACTTAACGGCGTGGGTACAAAGGCTGTAAATGCAACCAGTACTTCGTACTATGTTCAGTCTTTCAGAGATGGAAAGAGCTTCTTTGCAAAATTCAGCAAGGGTAATCTTGTCGATAGCGGGGATATTGATGCTGCTGACCAGAAGAACGGTACGCTGGTAAGATATGTCGCTGATCCCTCTCTTTATGAGAATTACAGCTACAATCTTGATTTCCTGCATACGATGCTTCGCAACTACTCATACCTCAACAGAGGTCTGGTGCTGGATTTCAACGGTGAAGAGTTCGTCTCTAAGAATGGTCTTCTTGACCTTATAAATGACAATCTTACCGAGGAACCGTTATATCCTGTAATACATCTTATGGGTGATGATATAGAAATAGCATTCACTCATGGAACCGACAATGGTGAGAATATATCCTCTTTTGTAAATGGTCAGAACACCATTCACGGAGGAACGCACCTCGCTGCATTCAGGGAGGGAGTGGCAAAGACCGTGAAGGATTTCTTCAAGAAAGATTTTGATCCTAAGGATGTAAGGCAGTCAATTGTTGCAGCGGTGAGCATAAAGGTTGAGGAGCCGAGTTTCTCGAACCAGACCAAGACCTTCCTCAATTCAAAGCTAATGGCCCCGGAGAGCGAACTGACCATAAGGAATTTTATTGTGGATTTCCTGGGTTCGCAGCTCGACAACTATATGCACAAGAATCAGTCTGTGTCTGATGTGATGTACAAGAAGATTCTTGAGAGTGAGAAGGAGCGTAAGGCCATAAGCGGTTTGCAGAAACTTGCAAGGGAGAGGGCAAAGAAGGCATCGTTGCACAACAGGAAACTGCGCGACTGCCGAATCCACTATACCGACAAGGACCCTATGAATGAGGAGACAATGCTCTTCATAACCGAGGGAGACTCAGCTTCAGGTTCAATTACAAAGAGCAGGAATGCGAACTATCAGGCGGTGTTCAGCCTTAGGGGTAAGCCTCTTAACACATTTGACCTGGCCAAGGATAAGGTGTATGCCAATGAGGAGTTTGCACTGCTTCAAGCGGCCCTCAACATTGAAGATGATATTGACAACCTGCGTTACAACAAGATTGTAATTGCAACCGATGCCGATGTTGACGGAATGCATATACGTCTGCTGCTGCTTACCTATTTCCTTCAGTTCTCTCCTGAAATAATACGTCAGGGGCATCTCTACATATTGCAGACACCTCTTTTTAGAGTGAGACGCAAACTTGTTAAAGGAGGAATGGAGAGTCGTTACTGCTATAGTAGCGAAGAGAGGGAGAAGGCATTGAAAAAGTTCGGTAAAGCTGCCGAAATTACACGATTCAAAGGATTGGGAGAGATATCTCCTGATGAATTCAAGGGCTTTATTGGCGATGAGATCAGACTCGACAGGGTAAGGCTCTCGGGCGATGATACTGTTGGTGATCTCCTTGAATTCTATATGGGAAAGAATACCCTTATGAGGCAGAACTTCATACGGGAAAATCTCCGTTCAGACCTTGTTGTTGAAGAGGAAAATTGATTATGACTGGATTCTACAAATTCTTATTGAAACTTATGGGGTGGAAAACCCCTGATACTGCACCAGTTCAGGAGAGAAGGTGCATCATACTTGGAGTGCCGCATACATCGGCAATGGATTTCCTGGTATCATTCGTTTATTACAGGTCGTTGGGAGGATATCCTAAAATAATGGTGAAGAAATCTTTCTTCTGGGGACCTCTGGGCCCAATTATGAGAGCTATGGGTGCTATACCTGTAGATCGCAGCAAGGGAACTTCAGTTGCACTTCAGATGATTCACTTCATGAAGCAGTGCGATACATTCCATTTGGCAATTGCACCGGAGGGAACACGAAAGGCTGTTGACAAGTGGAAAACAGGCTTTCTTACAATTGCCAAGGCATGTGACCTGAATGTCTATGCAGGATACTTCGACTGGAAGACAAAGACAGTAGGCCACGGTGAGAAACTTGAACTTACCGGCAATACTGCCGAGGATATCAAGTATGTTCAGCACTACTACCACTTGAAGCATTACACAGGCAAACATCCTGAGTGCTATTCCACTGGAGAGTAGCAGTCCCAGCCTAATTTAATATATTTGAACAGAAACAGTTGCAGGGAATATATTTTTTCTTACCTTTGCAGTCCTAAGAAAAAGGAGGTGGTTTAGACAATGATTATAGTACCTATTAAAGAGGGCGAGAACATAGAGAGAGCTCTTAAGAAATTCAAGAGAAAATTCGAGAAGACCGGCATTGTAAAGGAGCTCAGAAGCAGAAGGGAGTTCGTTAAGAAATCCGTAAGGAGAAGAGAGCAGATGAACAAGGCCATTTATGTACAGCATCTCCATCTCAACGAGGAGTAAGTTCATTACTTTAAAATAAAAAATAAGGCGACCAGCAATGGTCGCCTTATTTTATGATAGTTCATCTACCCTAATCTTCCTCCATTCCAAACTTCTTGAAATAGATTCTGTAGAGTTTCTGTGTATATTCATACATTCTGGAGTATGCGTTGGCAACAAGGTCAAGCTGCTCACAGTTTCTTGAATCAGATCTGAGATAAGATGCAGGGTTTGCGAAGAAATCCTCTTCAACATTTGCCTGAGCGGCAAAGACGAAGGACTGGAAATAATCGAGCTCCTTCTTCTCATTCTGAATATTTGCAGCATAGTCTGCACTTATTCTCTCCCATCTCTTCACGAATTTCCAGTAGAGTCCGCCAGGATAATTTTTCCTCATATTGGTTGCATCGGAGAAGTGAACGGCTTCAGCCTCCTGTGCACTCTTGAATCTTGCGAATCCCCAAACTGTCTTGTTCATTCCAAGGTACCAAGGGAAATATGGCTCAACACATGGATGACCGGCAGCATTCCACATAATACATCCAACATCCTTTGGAAGCCAGTTCCTGAGCTGGAAAATTGTTGAGAGAATGGTTGTTTCACGGCAGATGCAGTCCTGATGAGCGTTGGCAGGAGTGTTGTCGGTATACTTCTCATCAATGTTTTCTCCATGTGAAGAGAGAATGGCTCTGATATCCTGAAGGGTTACTCTGTGGGAAGGTTTTACGCTGAATGGATGCGAATCCTGATTCTTGGAGTATTTTGCGCCTGTGAGGTATCTCAAGGCAGACTGGCGGCGGAGAGAGTTGAAAGGTTTCTCGAACGATTTAGGGTCTCCGTATGCCTTCTTGAATGAGAATTCTCCATCTTCTTCCTTGTACCAGCCTCTCTTCTTTGCATACTCTACGAGATCTGCTGACCCCATAAAGTTATTTGCATCCGAAAGGTTGACTTTGTCTATGATATAATTGTTTGGAATTACCATGACTTCATTGTCGGGAACTCTCTGTGCAACCCAATGTCTGCCCTGAACAACGCTTACCACCCAGCCCTCGTTAGGATCTGCAACAAGGTATGTTCTGCCGCTTCCGTTGTATCCGCGCTGTTCAATAAGTTTTCCAATGAGTTTTACGCCCTCTTTTGCAGAGGTGGCGTTTTTTGCAACGTTGACTCTCACTTCATACAGGACACCGCCCTTTGTGAGATCCTTCTTGTTCTCCCTTGATGCACATGCATCGGAAGCTATGCAAACTCCCCATCTGTTCATAAATGAATCAGCCACCTTCATTCCGGGGAACTCAGCCCAAATGTAGTCGCTTGTAATATACATGTTGAGCATCTGCTCTCCGCCATCGTCTTCGTTGTGTCCCATAAGAACACTGCCATCGGACGTTGCGTATTTGCCGGCAATGATTCCAAAGCAGTTGTACTCCTGCGCTAAAAGGGTTGTGCTGCTCAGAGCGGAAACAATTGTAAGCAATGAAAGGATAAATGTAAACTTTCTCATATCGGTAAAATGTAATTTTCCAAAAATTATTGCAAAGATAATTTTTTTATCTCTATCTGCACGGGTGTGCAGTATATAATTTCAGCCATTCGTTTTTTTTCTCTATTTTTGCAAATTGTTACAATTAATAACCTATTGCGTCAGAAAAATAAAAATTATATAGTATGGCTTTTACCAATAATGTGATGATTGTTCGCCACAAACTGTTGGCAGACCTTGTCAGGTTGTGGAAGGAGGATAAACTTATTGAGGAGATAGACAGGCTTCCAATAAAGCTGAGTCCAAGGCATGCCAAGGTTATGGGAAGATGTTGTGTCCATAAGGAGAGAGCCGTATGGAAATATAAGTCGTTCCCTCTTCTGGGATTTGACATGTCGGACGAGGTAGATGAACTCAAACCGCTCTCAGAGTATGCCAAAGAGGCTATTACAAGAAAAAGCAATCCTAAAGAGAACCTCCTGTGCGTAATTGACGAGGCGTGTTCATCATGCGTGCAGACCAACTATGAGGTTACCAATCTTTGCCGTGGATGTGTTGCAAGGGCCTGCTATATGAACTGCCCTAAGGGTGCCATTCATTTCACCAAGAAGGGGCAGGCTGAGATTGACCATGACCTCTGCATAAGTTGTGGAAAGTGCAAGGATTCATGTCCTTACCATGCAATTGTATATATTCCGGTACCTTGCGAAGAGACCTGCCCTGTAAAGGCTATTCATAAGGATGAATTCGGAGTTGAGCATATTGACGACACCAAGTGCATATACTGCGGAAAGTGCATCAACGCTTGTCCTTTCGGAGCAATATTCGAGATTTCACAGGTGTTTGACATACTGCAGAGCATAAAGAACGGCGATGAGGTGGTTGCAATGGTTGCTCCTTCAATTCTTGCACAGTTCAAGGTGCCAATTGAGCAGATGTACGGAGCAATGCTCAAAATAGGTTTCAAGGATGTCATTGAGGTGGCTCAGGGTGCAATGATGACAACCGATGTTGAGGCTGAGGAACTTACTGAGAGACTTGCGGAGGGGCATCCTTTCATGACAACGAGCTGCTGCCCTTCATACGTGCAAATGGCGCGCAAGCACATCCCTGAACTCACCAAATACATCTCTTCAGCGGGTTCTCCTATGTTCTATACCATAAAAATAGCTAAGGAGAAGCATCCGAATGCAAAACTCGTCTTTGTAGGGCCATGTCTTGCAAAGAGAAAGGAGGTGAAACTTACCGATGGTGTAGATTGGGCAATGACCTTCGAGGAGCTGGGTTCTGTTCTTTCAGGACTTGGAATTGATGCTGCCGAGGCCCAGCCATATCCAATGGATGTGAAATCATATATGGAGGCTCACTCGTTTGCAGCCACCGGTGGAGTTATTTCAAGTGTGAAGAGATATTATGCTCTCAACCCGGGAAGCGCTCCAAAAGTTGAGAATCTCAAGACAATTCAGGTAGCCAACCTCGACAAGAAGAACATAGGACTGCTCAAGATATACGCAAAGACAGGCAAAGCTCCTGCCCAGTTCATTGAGGTCATGTCCTGCGAGGGAGGTTGCGTAACAGGTCCTTGCATCTATACCGATAAGGCAAGCAGTCAGAAACAGCTTGTCACCATTTTGGAGCAGATGCGGGAGAAATAGCATCATATCATGCCTCTTGAGCTTTTTCTGAAATATCTGGAGGTTGAAAAAAGGTATTCAACGCGCACGGTGCGGCTCTATGCCGATGCCGTGCATCGTTTTTATGACTATATAGGAGGGGGCGAGTCGCTTGAAACACTCAAGCCCCTGCATATACGCGGCTTTGTGGCATCTCTGCTCGATGGAGGCCTCAGTGCCCGCAGTGCCAACCTGCACCTGAGCGCTCTCAGCAGCTACTGCGCATTCCTTTGCAGGCGTGGTTTCCTCTCCTCCAACCCGGTCGATAGTGTCACGCGCCCAAAGGAGAGCCACAGGCTGCCTCATTTCTATGACAGGGCCGCGCTTGATGGGTATGTTCGTTCGGTAGTGGAGCATCCGGCCTGGAGTGCAGATTACGAAGATGTTTCAAATGGTAAGGAAGCAGGTGAAACTGAGAGTGATGAAAAAAGTGTCAAGGGCCGTCTTGAGAATTTTGAGAGATGCCGTGACATGCTTATGATAATGCTCATATATGCCACTGGAATGAGAAGGGGGGAGGTGGTGGCTCTGAGCCTTGCAGATTTTGATTCGTCAAGGTCTCTCTTCACTATTTTGGGAAAGGGCTCCAAAGAGAGACAAATTCCTGTTGTTCCATTGTTGAGAGAGAAAATTTTACTATATTTACAAAAGAGAAATTCACTCTTCGGGCAGTTGTCCGGCAGTTCTTTCTTTCTTTTGGGGAGCGGGAAACCAATCTACCCGGCATTTGTGAACAATGTGGTCCATAGAGAGTTCGATAATCTCAAAGGATTCGAGGGCAGAAGGTCTCCGCATGTGCTGCGGCACTCGTTTGCCACGCATCTGCTCAACGGTGGAACAGATTTGAACAGCATCAAGGAGGTGCTTGGACACTCGTCGCTGGCAGCTACTCAGGTCTACACTCACAACTCATTTGAGGAGTTGAAGAGAGCGTATATTCTGGCCCATCCCCATTCAGGAAAAAAGGGTGAAAAGAAGTGAGGGCGGTTATTCACTTCCCGCAAGGGACTAAATAAAGGAGGTAAATATGGAAATTAATGTTCAGTCGGTAAAGTTCAATGCAGACGTTAAGCTGCTTGATTTCATTGAGAAGAAACTCTCAAGAGTTGAAAAGTTCAATTCCGGCATCAAAACACTTGATGTAACCTTGACATTGCTTCCGGACAATGCGAACAAGTGCGTAAAAATCATGGCAAGAGGCGCAGGCAAGGATTATTTTGTTGAGAAGAATGCAAACACCTTTGAGGACGCCGTAACAGTGTGTGCTGATGTGCTCAAAGAGCAGATCTCCAGACAGAAGGAGAGAGATTGATATATAAAGAGATATATGGGATTTTTGAAAAATAACTCTATGACCCTGGCCTTGCTGGCCGGGGTTATTGTTGGAGGCCTCTGCGGGGTTTTCTTTGGAGATTCGGTTGCTGTTGTAAAGCCTCTTGGAGACATCTTCCTCAACTTTGTTTTTACGCTGGTGGTGCCAATTGTTTTCTTCAGCATCAGTTCGGCAATTTGTCATTTGGGTGGAAACGGTTCAGTTGGCAGGGTGTTCGGTGTTACTCTGCTTGTCTTCATTGCAATGAGTCTTGTTGCCGGCGTTACCACCTTCTTTTCAACATGGATATATTCACCTGCAGGTACACTTGACCCTTCATCTGTAGCAGGCAGTATGTTTGACATATCTACGGCTGAAAGAAGTGATATGTCCCAGGCAATTGTATCAACCATTACCGTAGATGATTTCTGGAAAATTTTCTCCAAGGCCCATCTCCTGCCTATGATTATATTCTCAGCCTTTCTTGGCTTTGCTGTTTCAAAGAGCGGTGAGAAGGGAAAACCTTTTGCCGCCTTTCTTGAGTCTGGATGTGAGGTGTCGCTGAAAATCATGAATATTGTAATGTATGCTGCGCCTGTGGGAATAGGATGCTTCATTGCAAATATCATTGCGCAGGCCGGCCCTCAGATTCTGGGAGGATATGTCAGAGTCTTTTTCATGTATATTGCCCTCTCGCTTATTTTCTTCTGTATTGTGAATCCTCTATATATTCTGCTCTTCAGGGGCTGGAAGGGTGTCAGACTCTATTGGAACAATATATTCCCTCCTGCCCTCATAGGGTTTGCCACAACATCAAGTATTGCCGCCCTTCCGCAGAACATCAATGCGGCCAAGAATATGGGAGCAAGTTCAGAAATTGCAGAGGCGGTTCTTCCATTGGGTGTGAATGTGCATAAAGATGGCTCAATGATGAGCGGTGTAATAAAGGTGATTTTCCTTATGGCTCTGTGCGGCGAGCCGTATATGACAATTGGAGCAGGCGCAACGGCACTTGTCATTGCGGTGCTTTCATCAATTGTTATGGGAGCAGTACCTAACGGAGGTGTTACAGGAGAGCTGCTTACCTGCACTCTTATGGGTTTTGACCCTCAAATGGCCGGTATTATCATTATTATTGGAACCATTGTTGATATGCCTGCCACAATGATAAACACCTCAACCAACACGGTGAGTGCAGTCATTATTGACTCCATAGTAAGGCGGAAGAAATAGCCGGGGTTATCTTTGGCTTCCTGCCAAATAATTTTTAAATTTGCGGATTGCGAAAATTAGATAATTCAATACATAACACAAACATAAATCAATTCAAAAATGGCAGAAAAATTATTTGCTGAATTTCCTCCGGTAACCACCGAGCAGTGGGAAGAGGTTATTCAAAAAGATTTGAAGGGTGCTGATTATGAGAAGAAACTTGTTTGGAAAACACAGGAGGGATTCTCTGTCAGACCTTACTATCGCGCAGAAAATTTGAAGGATATCAAGCACCTCGGTTCCGAGGCTGGTGCTTTCCCATTCGTTCGCGGTACTAAAGATGACAACAACTGGCTCGTTCGCCAGGATTATTGCGCAGTTTGCGAAGGCTTTGAGGCTGCAAATGCAAAGGCTGTTGACGGCATTGCAAAGGGTTGCACTTCAGTTGGCTTCTGCATAGATGGCAAAAAAGCTATCGCAGTAAAGGATATGAAGGCCCTTGTAAAGGGTATTGACCTTGCAAAGGTTGAGGTTAACTTCACAGGTTGCTGCTGCGCTACAGCAGATATCGTAAAGAGCTTCGTTGCCGTTGCTGCTGAGCAGGGCCTGAAGGGAGAGGACGTTAAGGCTTCATTTGACTTCGATCCTATTCGCGGACTCAACCAGAAGGGTGCATTCTGCACCGGTGAGTGGGCTGGCAAGATGAAGGAGATTATTGAGATTGTTAAGGAGTGGCCTAGAGTCAGAGTTATTGGTGTAGAGGCATACGCTTTCAATGATGCAGGTTCAAGCATCGTTGAGGAGCTTGCATTCGCTCTTGCAATAGGCAGCGAGTATATGAATGCTCTCATTGATGCCGGAGTGGAGGCAAAAGAGGCTGCAAGAAGAATGAAGTTCACATTCTCAGTAGGCTCTACATACTTCATGGAAATTGCAAAGTTCCGTGCTGCACGTATGTTGTGGGCAAACATCACAAAGGCATACGGTGTAGAGAAGGAGTGCTGCCAGAAGATGAAGATTCACGCTTGCACATCAGAGTGGAACCAGACAGCTTACGATGCATACGTAAATATGCTCCGTGGTACAACAGAGGCTATGAGCGCCGCAATTGCAGGTGTTGATTCTCTTGAGGTTCTTCCATTCGACTATGCATTCAGAGCACCTGGCGAGTTCAGCAACCGTATTGCAAGAAATATTCAGAACGTCCTTAAGGAGGAGGCTCATTTCGACAAGGTGGTTGATCCTGCAGCAGGTTCATACTATATTGAGACCCTTACCCAGAGTATTGCAAACGCTGCTTGGGAACTCTTCAACAAGGTAGAGCAGATGGGCGGTTATGTTGAGGCCTTCAAGGCTGGTTTCGTTCAGTCTACAATAAAGGCTACTTCAGCCGATAGGGACAAGAAGATTGCTACACGCCGTCAGACCATTCTCGGTACCAACCAGTTCCCTAACTTCACAGAGAAGGTTGATGCAGATGTAACACTCGATGTTGTTACACGCAAGGCCGCTCCTGAGGTATCAGGTGAGATGATTGGCCAGCCTCTTGAGAAGTACAGAGGTGCACAGGCTTTCGAGGCTATGCGTTACAAGACTGACAAGAGCGGCAAGCAGCCTGTTGCATTCATGGTAACCTATGGTAACCTTGCAATGTGCAGGGCAAGAGCACAGTTCGCTTGCAACTTCTTTGCAGTAGCAGGTTTCAAGGTAGTTGATAACAACCGTTTCGCATCTGTTGAGGAGGGTGTTGCAGCAGCTTTGGCAGCTAAGGCAGAGATTATTGTTGCCTGCTCTTCAGATGAGGAGTATGCAGAGGGCGCTGTTAAGATGGCTGAGCTTGTAGGAAACAAGGCAATTGTTGTTGTTGCCGGTGAGCCTGCATGCAAGGAGGATCTTCAGGCTAAGGGCTTGAGCAACTTCATAAGCGTTAAGAGCAACGTTCTTGAGACATTAAAGGAGTATCAATCTAAACTTGGAATCAACTAGTATGCGTCCTAATTTTTCAAATATAAAATATGCAGGTGACAAGGCTTGCAGCTGCGAGCAGGCTAACAGCCAGTGGACAACACCTGAGAAGATTGTAGTTAAGACAAACTACAATGCAAAGGATTTGGAAGGCATGGAGCACCTTAACTATGCAGCCGGTGTAGCTCCTTTCCTTCGTGGACCTTATAGCACAATGTATGTTCAGAAACCTTGGACAGTTCGTCAGTATGCAGGTTTCTCTACAGCAGAGGAGTCAAACGCATTCTACAGAAGAAACCTTGCTGCAGGTCAGAAGGGTCTCTCTGTTGCATTTGACCTTGCAACACACAGAGGATATGATGCCGACCACCCAAGAGTAGTAGGTGATGTAGGTAAGGCAGGTGTAAGTATCTGCAGCGTTGAGGATATGAAGATTCTCTTCGATCAGATTCCTTTGAACAAGATGTCAGTTTCAATGACAATGAACGGTGCCGTTCTTCCTATCATGGCCTTCTATATTGTAGCAGGTCTGGAGCAGGGCGCAAAACTTGAGGAGATGGCTGGTACAATTCAGAACGATATTCTCAAGGAGTTCATGGTAAGAAACACATATATCTACCCACCTGAGTTCTCAATGAGAATCATTGGTGACATCTTTGCCTATACTTCCAAGTATATGCCTAAGTTCAACTCAATCTCTATCTCAGGCTACCATATGCAGGAGGCTGGTGCAACCAATGACATTGAGATGGCTTACACATTGGCAGACGGTTTGGAGTACCTCAGAACAGGTGTTAAGGCAGGTATCAGCGTAGATGCATTCGCACCACGTCTCTCATTCTTCTGGGCAATTGGTATGAACCACTTCATGGAAATTGCAAAGATGAGAGCTGCACGTATGATCTGGGCAAAACTCGTAAGCCAGTTCAACCCTCAGAATCCTAAGTCACTTTCACTCAGAACACACTGCCAGACATCTGGTTGGTCACTTACTGAGCAGGATCCATTCAACAACGTTGCAAGAACATGTATTGAGGCTATGGGTGCCGCTCTCGGTCACACACAGTCACTCCATACAAATGCTCTTGACGAGGCTATTGCTCTTCCTACTGACTTCTCTGCACGTATTGCAAGAAATACTCAGATTTACATTCAGGAGGAGACAAACGTTTGCCGTTCAATTGACCCATGGGCTGGTTCTTACTACATTGAGTCACTCACAAATGACTTGGCTCACAAGGCTTGGGAGCACATTCAGGAGGTTGAGTCACTCGGCGGTATGGCAAAGGCTATTGAGACTGGTATTCCTAAACTCAGAATTGAGGAGGCTGCTGCACGCAAGCAGGCTAGAATTGACTCTGGCGAGGATACAATTGTAGGTATCAACAAGTATCGTCTTGAGAAGGAAGAGGCTATTGATATTCTTACAGTTGACAATACCAAGGTTCGTGAGCAGCAGGTTGCAAGACTTAAGGAGTTGCGCGCCAACCGTGACAATGCAAAGGTTAAAGAGTGCCTTGCAGCAATTACCAACGCTGTTCGTACAAAGAGCGGCAACCTTCTTGAGCTTGCTGTTGAGGCAGCAAAGGCAAGAGCATCTCTCGGTGAGATCTCTGATGCTTGCGAGGAGGTAGTAGGAAGATATAAAGCAGTTATCCGTATGAATACAGGTGTTTACTCATCAGAGGTTAAGAATGACCCTGAATTCGAGCAGGCAAAGAAGATGGTTGCCGAGTTCGCTAAGAAAGAGGGACGTCAGCCACGTATCATGGTTGCAAAACTTGGACAGGACGGTCACGACCGTGGTGCCAAGGTTGTTGCTACCGGTTATGCAGACTGCGGTTTTGATGTAGATATGGGACCTTTGTTCCAGACTCCTGCAGAGGCTGCAAAACAGGCTGTTGAGAATGACGTTCACATTGTTGGCGTATCTTCATTGGCAGCAGGTCACAAGACTCTTGTACCTCAGATTATTGAGGAGCTCAAGAAACTTGGCCGTGAGGATATAATCGTAGTTGCCGGTGGCGTTATTCCTGCACAGGATTACGACTTCCTCTACAAGGCTGGTGCAGCTGCAATCTTCGGCCCTGGTACCAGAATCTCTTACTCTACAATAAAGATGATTGAACTTCTCAACCAGAAGTTTGAGAACTAGTATTATAAGAGATACTTTTTAAAGCAGCGGGATGGGAAACAAAGCTTTCTCATCCCGTTTTGCTTGTCTTGTATGGTATGGCAAATTATTATCCAATTTTTGTATTCCAATAGGTTTCATTCTATTAAAAATTTCATACTAGGTTTCATTTTGAAACATATTATTTTGTGTTATTTCAAATATTTATATATTTGTGCATTGGAACGCCATATCTGCGCTCTTTTTAAGGTTACAAATTGTAAGTAAAATGAATAATTCTGTTTCAATGAATCCCAACAAGCTGGTTTCTTACTTGAAGAAATCTGCTGAATCCTTCACAAAAGATGATATTGTTAAGTTTTGCGTGGAGAACAATGTCCGTTTCGTAAACTTCCATTATTGCGGGTGGGATGGCAAACTCAAGACCTTGAATTTTGTCATTCACAGCCAGGAGTATCTTCAGCAGCTTCTTTCAACAGGAGAGCGTGTTGATGGTTCAAGCCTTTTCCCTTTTGTAGAGGCTGGAAAGAGTGACCTGTATGTTGTACCTAGATTCAGAACAGCATTTGTGAATCCTTTCACAGAGCTTCTTTCAGTTGATATGCTCTGCTCATTCTTCAACAGAGAGGGAGAGCCTTTTGAAAGCAGCCCTCAATATATACTCCACAAGGCGGCGCGTCAGTTCAACAAGGCAACCGGCCTTGAAATGGAGACAATGGGTGAGTTGGAGTATTATGTTATTGGAGAGGATTGTGGTGCTTTTGCCACACCTGACCAGAGAGGATATCACGAGAGTGAGCCATTCAACAAATTCACTGCGTTGCGTATGGAGTGTATGGATAAGATTTCGCAGTGTGGAGGCCAGATCAAGTACGGCCACAGTGAGGTTGGCAATTTTACAGCAGATGGCAAGATATATGAGCAGGATGAAATAGAGTTCCTTCCAACATATATTGAGGATGCTGCGGACCAGTTGGTAGTTGCAAAATGGGTTATGAGGCAGGTTGCACACAAGTATGGACTTGAACTCACATTTGCTCCAAAGATTACAACAGGAAAGGCTGGCAGCGGAATGCACGTGCACTGTAAATTCACCAAGAATGGCAAGTCTGTTATGGTTGAAAAGGGCGAAATCAGTGAAATTGCGAAGAAGGCCATTGCAGGTTATATGATTGCCGGAACATCCCTTCCTGCATTCGGAAATCCTCATCCGCTCTGCTTCATGAGGCTTGTTCCACATCAGGAGGCTCCTACATCTCTTTGCTGGTCATATTCGAACAGAAGTGCTCTTGTGCGTGTCCCTCTTGGATGGACCGGCAAGAACGATATGGTTGCCATTGCCAATCCGGCAGAAAAGGCATCTGCTGCTGACCATTCAGACAAGCAGACATTCGAATGGAGAGCATCAGATGGATTCGCAGATATGTATCTGCTAATGGCGGCGCTCTGCTGTGCCGCACGTCACGGATTCGAGAATCCAAAGGCTCTTGAAGTTGCAGAAAAGACATATGTAGGTGTCAATATCCACGACGAGAAGCACAAGGCAATTCAGGCAGCTCTTGAACAGCTTCCTTCATGTTGCGTTGAGGCTGCCCAGGAACTTGAGAAAGATAAGGCCATTTACACAGCCGAGGGGGTATTTTCAACAGATATTGTTGACTTCCTCATCAAATATCTCAAGGCATTTGACGACCGCGACCTTCGCTCAAAACTTGATGCAAAGGCAATGCTTGAATATGTATCAAGCTGCATCAATAACGGTTGAGATTGATGCATTGAGGGCAGCACTGGGTGCTGCATTTATAGAAGAAGAAATAATAAGAGGATGACTAAAAAGCCTCTGAAAACAAGATTCACCCCGCTCACATTTTGTTGTGGACGGGGTGAATTCTCAAATAGATGACTTTTTGGTCAGCCTCCTATCATTGGTGTAGGCTACGCAATTTTTTTTGCTGCTAATAGAACATCTGAGCAAAATCAGAGATTGAACAATTGCCGGAAATGATGCTTCCGTTGTCCATCCCGGAGGCTTGAGAGAAGTAGGCTTCAACTCCTTCAGGAAGTCTTTCCAAAATCTTCTCAACCTCTCCAACTGAGTGCATTGTTCCCTCAAGCTGTGCTTCCAACTCCGATGTGGGGCGTGTTGAAAAGTAATCTCCGTAAATGTGCACGTTGCTTATTTT
>DCHN01000026.1:0-8627 GCA_002315995.1 Bacteroidales bacterium UBA1751
CCGGCTTCTCCATAAGGGCTCTGCGGGAGAGTCTCATCTTGCCGCTCTTTGCGTCAATCTCAAGGAGCTTGACCTCAACCTCATCGCCAAGTTGGAGGACATCCTCAACCTTCTCAGTCTTGTTCCAATCTATCTCGGAAATATGGAGAAGTCCCTCTTTGCCAGGAAGAATCTGAATGAATGCGCCAAAGTCAAGAATTGAAACAACCTTACCCTTGTAGGTCTTGCCAACCTCTGGTACCTCAATTATGCTGTTGATCCATGCAAGAGCCTTGTCCATGCTCTCCTTGTCTGTTCCAAAGATATCAACTACACCTACGCTCTCCTTATTCTCGTTAACCTGCTCGGTAATGGTAACTGTAGTACCGGTTGTCTTCTGAATGTTCTGGATAACCTCACCACCCTTACCAATAATGGCGCCAATGAACTCGCCAGGAACAATAATCTGAACGATTCTAGGTGCGTTTGGTTTGAGCTCAGGTCTTGGACCAGGTATGGTCTTGAGCATCTCGCCCATAATGTGGAGCCTACCCTGACGCGCCTGCTCAAGTGCCTGTGCAAGAACCTCGTATGAAAGACCATCAACCTTTATATCCATCTGGGTTGCGGTAATACCATCCTTGGTTCCGGTTACCTTGAAGTCCATATCGCCAAGGTGATCCTCATCACCTAGGATATCTGAAAGAACTGCGTATTTAGGTGACGAAGAATCTGAAATGAGACCCATTGCAATTCCTGCCACTGGTTTCTTTATCTGGATTCCGGCATCCATAAGTGCAAGACAGCCTGCACATACCGTTGCCATTGATGATGAACCGTTTGACTCGAGGATATCAGATACAACCCTTATTGCGTATGGATTTTCAGATCCTGTTGGAATCATTGGCTTGAGAGCTCTCCAAGCAAGGTTTCCGTGACCTATTTCCCTACGGCCCACACCCCTCTGCGCCTTAGCCTCACCTGTTGAGAATGGAGGGAAGTTGTAGTGGAGCACGAACGGCTCTGTTTTCTGAACCAGTACCTCGTCCATCTCCTTCATATCGAGCTTGGTACCAAGTGTTACAGTTGAAAGTGACTGTGTCTCACCTCTTGTGAAGATTGCTGATCCGTGAGCACCAGGCAGATAGCCTACCTCGCACCAAATAGGACGGATCTCGGTGGTCTTACGGCCGTCGAGCCTTACGCCCTCGTCGAGAATCATTCTTCTCATTGCCTCCTTCTCTACACTGTGATAGTATCTTGCGGCCATGAACTTCTTCTCCTCTCTCTCCTCCTCTGGAATTGTCTCCATGAACTCATTGAAGAGAGCCTCGAACTTATCTTCACGCTCGTGCTTTGCACTACCGCTCTTTGCTATTGCGTAGCACTTGTCATAGCAGTACTCGCGGCATGCAGCCTTGAGGGCATCGTCGTTGTTCTCGTGGCAGTATGTTCTCTTTACAGTTTTGCCAACTGCCTCCATAAGCTCCATCTGAGCAGCGCAATGCTTCTTTATCTCCTCGTGAGCGAACTTTATTGCTCCAAGCATTACATCCTCTGAAACCTCGTTCATCTCACCCTCAACCATCATGATGTTGTCTGCTGTTGCTGCAACCATAATGTCAAGGTCAGCATTCTCAAGTTGTGCGAAAGTTGGATTGATGCAGTACTCACCGTTAATTCTTGCTACTCGTACCTCGGAGATAGGACCACCAAATGGAATGTCACTCACTGCAAGAGCGGCTGATGCTGCCAGACCGGCAATTGCATCAGGCATATTCTCCTTGTCTGCTGAAATAAGGTTTACAGTTACGAATACGGCTGCGTGATAATCTTCAGGGAAGAGCGGACGGAGTGCCCTGTCTACAAGTCTTGCAACAAGAATCTCTGAATCTGAAGCCTTTCCCTCTCTCTTCATGAAGCCGCCAGGAATTCTTCCTGCTGCAGCGAACTTCTCTTTATAATCTACCTGTAAAGGCATGAAATCTACATTCTCCTCTGCATCCTTTGCAGCGGTTACTGCAGCCAGAACCATTGTGTCACCCAGTCTTACAACCACTGAGCCATCTGCCTGCTTGGCAAGTTTTCCGGTCTCGATTTCAATTGTCCTACCGTCTGCCAGCTTGATCTCTTTTTTAACTATATTAAGCATTTCGTTTGTGGATATTGGCAGGCCTTCCCTGCCACTTTAATTAATAAACCCAAAAATTCGCGCGAAATTACTTAATATCTACAAGATTTCCAACTATTTTTCTATTGACCACCGCACCGTTGGCCGGACACGGGCCACCCGTGTCTGGCCAATGTTTTTATTGGGGCTCTGCCCCAAACCCCGCTGCACCGCTCCCGGCCTATACCGAAGCCTAGGTCTTGGTGCGCGCGACGACGGCTTCGCGGCCTCCGCTAGGCGTCTGATGACGCCTTTCTATCACTATTTACTGCCATCTAGGAGGCCGCGCCAGCTGAAAGGAACGCCGGAGTCAGTTACACCCTCTATGTGAATGACGTATGGCCAGTCAACAAGGTCTGAGTTGCAGAAGTTTATTCTAGCACCACCCTGCCCCATCTTTACCATTGGAGACCAGTAGATGGTATTGCGTCTGTCAGCACTCCCATCAGACTCCTTTGTCTGCAAGTCACCACCAAGGTCATACCGCGGTGAATAGAATTTCTGCGGCTCCTGATAGCCAAGCGGCACGAAATATATGGTTGAAGGATCCATCTCCTTGGAAAACTCTCTTCCCTGAAAGGCCTTTACCGCCACAAGTCCGCCCCCGGCATTATGCATCAAGAGCGACATCTCCTTTGAAACCGACTGAATCTGCACATCCTGACACAACACATATTCCAACTGCGACCAGTCCATCTGCGATATGCCATTAATGACCAACCCTACTGGAAGAAAGCCCGCTCCACCCGCATTCACAAATCCGGTAGCCCCATTGTACATGGTGGAATTATTGTAGTTGTAGAAGAACATACGCTCCATTGCAAGAAGAAAATCTATGAATGGTTTGAAATCCCAAGAATCCTTTTGATTGGCAATTCTGACCTCAAGCGGCGAGTGTTGGTCTGTATATAGTTCCGGCTCCACTCTCGCCGACACAACCACATCCGCCAGCGAATCTATAATGAAATCCTCCGTCACATCCCCTGTATACGAATTGGCCTTTATCTCAAGATTTGCCGCCGAACCATTGGTAGTTGCATTAGTCTCCTTGCCCACTCCGGCCGATAGATTTCCTGTTCCCAACACTTTTTTTCCAGCAAGATCCACCACACTCCCCTCCAGCCTCTTGAATTTAGCTATTGGAGCAAAAACTTCGCCATCCCAAGTTGGCCTGTAAACGCCTACACCCTTTGATTTTATGCTACTTACAATAAAGCTTGTATTATCCTGAAAATCCAGCGAATCAACAAAAAAAGTGTTACCTCCGTCAACGCGTACTGAACGAACAGCATTCTGAGAAGGAATCAGCACATTGAGGTCATACTCTTTGGTTTTCTTCTTCCCGAAGCTTCCCGTAACCTTTCCACTGATGCTCTGGGTAAGTTCCCTGCTGTACTTCAGGCCGAAATAGTCGTTCATGACCTTCTCAACACCAGAAACTGACGCCCCTCCTGCACCAGCAGCTACAGCCACACCCGCATCTCCAGCGCCAGCCACATCACCAGCACCACTTGCCACGCCTGCACTTCCAGCGCCAGCCCCTCTTACACCTCCCTCTGCTGCAGCACTTCCGAGAATCTTTTCCATATCGTAGTAGCGCCACCCCTGCACCATAAGGAGCAAATCAAGATTACTGCGTCGCTCCTTGAGCGGCACCGATTCGCTGAAATAGTACTGCGGGTCATGAATAGGGCCGGGGAGTTCTGACTCTATGGCCATGTAGGAGGTAATATCACTCTCCTGCATGAAGCCTTCAAACGCACCACGCACCACCGAAACAGAGAATTGTCCCGTTACCGGCCTGCCCTGCGCGTCGCGAAGCGAGAAGTTGGTGCGGATGCGATCGCGCTTGCCATACTGCTGTTTTTCGGTTGAAAAATTGCCTGTAAACTGCTGCGCCACCCGCCGATAGATGAAAAACAGCCTCTCGGCCAGCACTTTGCCGCTGCGGTCAGCAACAATCAGGTGGTTGATACCACTCTCCAGGCCTTTGGCAGGCAGAACCACCTGTTCACTAATAACTCGAGCCCCTCCTACCGCCAAACTGCCAGCCACAGCTGCCGCCACCGGAGCACCCTCACCCGAAGCTGGAGCCGATTCGCCCGCCACATTGAAACCTATAATCTTTAAGGCACGCATCCCGTTTGCACTCCTCAAATAGAGGCAACAGCCATCTGAAAGGCCCTTTGTCTGAACGGACACATATACGGCGTTGCTCAGATTGTTCACACGAATGGCAGCTCCTTCAGATGCAGGCTCAGGAAGTTCGAATCTGCCAACCAAGGCCGAAGATTCTGATGCAGCACCTTGAACCTCAAGGAAATACCTACAGCCAGCCTCCGGTGTGAAGTTTATGATTCCCATGCCGTCGTGCGCGGTACTCACCTGCTGCGGAACAAAACCACCTCCCTGCTCGCAGACGAGCCTGCCGGAAATCTCCACGTTGCGGCCGTGGGCATCAGTTGCCTTGAAACCAATTACAGACTTTTCGCCCGCAAAATAGCGTCCACTCTCGGGATAGAAGTCCACCTCCACTTTCTCTACAGGAAGAGGCTTGTTCAGCAGCTGCTTGTCTCCTTTTATCCTGATTTTCTGGGTGAAAAGAATATCGGCCTGACCATTGAGTTGCCATTTGGCGTAGGCCCTTATGCTATATACTCCTGAGGAAAGCGCATCAGATATCTCAATCTGGCCGGAGAAAATCTTGAAGGGCCAGACGCCACTCTTTTTGCTATTATGTGAGGAGTCCTGAACCTTCACTTTCTCACGCTGAATGCATACACCCTTATCGTTGAGGAGTTCAACATAGATATAGTTGCTCAATTCTTTATGGCAGTTCGGAAGGGCATTGGTCAAATATCCTGTGAACCAGATTGTTTCACCTATGGCATAGTAGGTTCTGTCAAGATGAAGGAAAAGTTTTTCCGGCGAGTACCAGCTGCTGTAGAAGTTCCAACTTTCGCCGGCCCTTGCAGAAAGTGTATCAAGATTGTTATATGCGATATCAAGATTATTGTCTGCAGTATCATGATTGCATGATATGATTGAAGGTTCCGCCAATGCAATTGACGAAGCAGCAGTAATGACTCCAAGCATCAATATTGAAAGAAGGTTCTTCTTCATAGTTAATTCCAATTTTTTCCATTCACATGTATCCGGGAGAATTTCGAGCCATTTTGCTCCCGTTTCAGCATTTTTTCTTCAATCGGGATAATTTTGGGCTTTTTTGCTCCCGTTTCCTGCTGAAACGCTTTTCAAAGATAATTAACTATCACTTCTTTACAAAAAAAAGCAGCTTAAGCCCTTCTGTTACATCCAAGCGGTACAGTCAGAGGCCTTGTGTTTTTCCGTTTCTCGAATTTATGCCATCATATCCTCTCCACCGGTACCTGAATAATCGTGAGCCACTTATCCGGATCCTCCTGGTTCCAGATTCCGTCTATATAGTTTGCACGTGGGTCACCTACTATTCTGTAACCCTCCTTCTCTATCCATGCAAAAAGGTCAACATAGTTCCGGTAGAGTTTGTCGTAACTGCCATAAACCTTCATACACACTACCGTTGGAACCTCTGGGATCTCCTTAAACTTTATAATGTCAGAAACCGCCACACTCCCGGGTCTGCTATTGTTAACACCTTTTGAAGTGGTCTTGTCAACAGTCATGTTTCCGATTCCGGCCCCAAACGCAGTTACCTGCTCACAATACTCAATATCAATATCCTGAGGCTTGTATCCTCCGTGTTCTACGGTGTAGCAGTAACCAGGTTCCGGACACTCGCAACCCAGGCGGGCCATCTCCGGGGCTATTACTTCACAGCAAATGCGGCCCAAATCTTCGTATGAAGGAATAATTGCCCTGTAGCTTGCAACCGTGATTGCAGGCAGTGATTCAATTGTAATCTTGTTCATTTTCTTGATTTTTTTGCGGGAAGCCGTCAACGCCCTTAGCATCCTATGACGCCGCTTCAGACGCTCCAGCTCAGCCTTGCAGGCAAGTATCTTCTCTTCAAGAGATTCTGGCGATGGAACATGACTTTCATCTTCCCATATTGCACCAATCTCCTCAAGAGTGTACCCCAACTCTTTCAAATGCATTATGCTCTGCATCTTTTGGAATTGGCCCACGGAATAGTAACGATATCCCGAATATCTGTCAATAATCTCCGGCACCAGAAGACCTATCTTCTCATAATGCCGCAACGTCCTGACCGTCACCTTGCAAAGGCGCGAAAACTCCCCAATTTTCAATCTGTTGTTACCCATAACATCTGTGCACTGAGTGTTTAGTAAATCTTAAAAAATAACGTACCAATCTTTACCACTTTATTTTTTCGCTTTACTAATACCTGCAAAGATATATCATGACGCAAGGTACGAGTCAAGAGAAATCTCAAAAAAACCACATCAAACTGTCAAATACCCTTCCATTTCTGGCCATACCATGCCGATAGATTATCCTTCTCCTTCTATTAATACCATATCAACAGACTTCCCTCCTCCTTCTGGCTATACCATTCATCAAGTTATCTTTTTACGAGGTAAAAGAAGGAGCCCACCCTCCGCTCCTTGTGGTCTGTCCATGATTTGCTATCGCACGGGTGGTTGCAAATAATCGCCTTATGATTCCCAGCCGCCTTTAATGGACCTGTTGCTGAGGATGGTGCTTTAGGTATTGGTGCTGTTGACGCTGTTGATGATGTTGACGCTGTTGACGCCGTTACCGCTGTTGATGCTGTTGATGCTGTTGATGGCGCAGCTGCTACGGCTGGCAATTTTGCCTCGTAATCATCGCTAATGCAAAGACAGGATGATCCGCCGCCGTCCATGTTCAAGGCATATCTGGGGTTAAAATAAGATATTAGGAACATGGTAAGATCGTGGGCGGTAAAACCTTCCGCCTGCCCTGGAAAGCGTCCGTCTGCAACACAAAGCAGCAGTTTTCCATCTTTTCTCATTGCAATGACGCTCCTAGGATGCCTGCTTCCCTGATGTCTGTATGGGTGCTCATATGCAAGGGTATCTATTACTACTCCCTTCGGAACATAACTCAGTCCAAGCGGTTCGTCATTGTATATCAGAATAGGGGAACTTGAGAAAACAGAAGAAAATGCATCCATACAAGTATTGTAGAAGTTGCGCTGCTGCTCAAGACACTTTCCATAGGAGCCGTATGGTGTTGACATTAGAGCTGGTATTGCATTGATGAAGTGAATGTGGCCAAAGGAGTCCAAAGCTACGGCACCGTCACTCTTCCAGTTTGGAACACCGGTCTTCATTATTGTAGTTGAAAGTTCGCTTGAAAATACTTTTCCGTCAGCTTTTACGTATACAGACGAGAACTCATACGCCCCGTTCATAACAGCAACTGCATCTTTTTCCTCTAACACTTCAGATGCAGTGGAGCCATTTTCATTGGCAAAAAATTTGAGTGAAAACAAACTTGGATCAATCTCCAGAACGTTCACGCATTGACTCGACATACTAATGGAATCAAAACCCAAAAAAGAGTATACAACAAGTCCACTTTCCAATTCTGTAACTGTCCAGTTATCGCTCTCATAGCCAAGAGTATGTTTCCCATATATACCGTACTCAACTTTTTTGACCGAACCGTATGAATACTTGCATCCTGTGGTAACAATGCACAGAATAACCAATGTCAAAACATTAATTCCCAGATATTTACAATGCAAACTCATAAAAATATAACATTTTAACTATAATTGAAATCTAATACATGAAATCAGATCCTAAAAACCTGATACATGAAACCTAATCCTAAAGATCCAATACATTAAATCTAATCCTAGAAACCTAATGCAAGTTATAGAAAATAGGAGATAGAAGCAAAACCATTATTTAGGGGAGGTTACGAACACTAAATACATCCATTATCGGCTCCATTTAAAAAATTAAAATCCTGTTTTTACAAATAAAACTATGCGACACATCTACAAACTGATATCATCAGACAACATACAGTCTGTGTGGCACCGCCGCCGGAATATACCGTCTCCGGCGGCTAAAGGAAAAAGCGCCGTGGAAAATTTTGGGTTTTCCACGGTGCTTTCCTTTTGCCGTGAAGGTTGTTCTGGGATTGCTTGCCGCCACTCTACATAGTAAGAATGTTTATGCGAAACACTATATGGCGAAGCCACAAATGATTATCTCTTAGCGGTTAGCTATTTTTTTAAACGATTTGCCATTTGCGCGGGAGATGATGTACCAATCACGCATACAGGTTAAGCGGGAAACTCTTTTTCCGCTCGACTATTTCCAGATGGCTTGCGCGAAGTCATAAGATGCATCGGAAGATTACACAAGACACAGCAGAAAGCCACACATGACGAAGCGGGAGGCCATATGAAATAGTGAGCAACCAAGCCCACAAGGGCGCGGTAGCATAAACACAATTCCATATTGATTTTAACAATGCCGGCGAGCAGCGACCTGCCCCAGAGCCACTTCTGAGAGGG
>DCHN01000026.1:8679-12913 GCA_002315995.1 Bacteroidales bacterium UBA1751
CCGTTTTTAACGGGGGTGAAAAGCAACAACATGCCTCAGAAGCCATTCCAGCGGGTGTCACTGCTTTCCGGGATACACGCCATATGCCCTAGAAACCCCTGTGAGCAGGGTGGGCGTTTCGGAGGAAAGCAGCAACATGCCCCAGAGCCACTTCTGAGAGGGGTGATTGCTCTGCGTACCGTTTTTAACGGGGGTGAAAAGCAGTAACCGGCCCCAGAGATATGTGACTAGCGTGACAGGCACAAAACGTGGGATGGAAGGCCTCACAAAAAAAAGCCCGCAACCTAGAAGATTGCGGGCCAAAAGTATTTTGAACTTTATTAAATCAACTCAATGATTTTTATTTATTCAAATCAATCAAGGCTGCAGGCTTGGTCATGTTCTTTGGATCAAGAATGGTATCAAGCTGTTTCTTAGAAAGATACTTCTTTGCAAGAACGAGATCGTAAACGCTGCCACCAGTCTCGAGAGCCTCTTTTGCCACCTCGGTGCTCTTTGCATAGCCAATGTATGGTTTGAGGGCTGTTACAATACCAATACTGTTTACAGCAAGCTCCTTGCAATGTTTCTTGTTAGCTGTAATGCCGTCGATGCACTCAACCTTCATAGCCTTGAAGCCGTTTGCCAACCACATGATAGACTCAGCAACGCTCTCTACCAATACCGGCTCCATAACGTTGAGCTCGAGCTGAGCAGCCTCTGAAGCAAAGTTTACTGTTACATCGTTACCAAATACCTTGAAGCAGATCTGGTTCATTACCTCAGGGATAACTGGGTTAACCTTACCTGGCATAATTGAAGAACCTGGCTGTTTTGGAGGAAGATTGATCTCCTGAAGACCTGTTCTAGGACCAGATGAAAGAAGACGGAGGTCGTTGCACATCTTGCTTACTCTAATTGCCAACTGCTTGAGGGCACCGTGGTAAGCTACCATGCATGATGTATCGTTTGTAGCCTCAACGAGGTCAGCTGCAAGTTTGATGTTCCAACCTGTAACCTCCTTGAGGAACTTGGTGCAAGCCTGTGCATAACCTGGCTCAGCTGTGATACCTGTTCCAATAGCGGTTGCACCCATATTAATTGTGAGAAGACCCTCAGCTGCTGCATTAACCTTCTTCAACTCGTTCTTCAATGCTGTAGAGAAAGCGTGGAAGCTCTGCCCCAATGTCATAGGAACTGCATCCTGAAGCTGTGTTCTACCCATCTTAATAACGTTTGCAAACTCCTTAGCCTTCTTGTCAATTGACTCAATCATAGGAATAAGAGCGGCATTGAGCTCCATGTTCAACATATAGAGTCCAAGGTGCATTGCTGTTGGATATGCATCGTTTGTACTCTGAGCCATGTTGATATCATCGTTAGGATGAACGAACTGATACTCACCATGTTTCTTACCCATAAGCTCAAGAGCCCTATTGGCAATTACCTCATTGGCGTTCATATTGCAGCTTGTACCTGCACCACCCTGAATCATATCAATTGGGAAGTGCTCGAGAAGCTTGCCCTCAATAAGCTCGTCGCATGCAGCGAGAATAACTTTGAGCTTAGCGTCTGGAATAAGACCGAGTGAGTGGTTTGCCAATGCGGCAGCCTTCTTTGTATAGCCGAATCCCTTTACAAAGCATGGGAAATCTGTGAGTGTATAGCAGCTGATGTTGAAGTTCTCAGCAGCTCTGAGTGTCTGAACTCCGAAAAGTGCCTCTGCAGGAACCTCCTTGTCACCAATAAGGTCATGCTCTTTGCGGGTCTTGCCGCTTGTTTTGAATTTGAAATCAATCATGATAGTTTTATTCTCTTTTTTTTGAATTAGTAATTGTTTCCTTTCAAAATCATACCGCCCCACCCGGGCCGATAGATTAACTACAAATTTAGTCAATATTATTACAAAAGCAAAAAGTAATATCGTCCGGACGCACGCGTTGGCCGGACACAGGTTGGCCAGACACGGGCCGCCCGTGTCTGGCCAACTTTATTTTCCAAATGGTTGCAGAAATGCTATTTTTGCACCGCTATAGAGAAAAAAATATGTTCAGAAAGCTCAGTAACGATGAATTGGGGCGCATGTCGGCGCAGGAGTACAAGCAGGCGCAGAAACTGCCGGTTACAGTTGTACTCGACAATGTGCGCAGCATGCACAATATAGGGTCGGTCTTCAGAACCGCCGATTCATTCTTCATAGAGCGCGTTATTCTTTGTGGCATATGCGCCACCCCACCCCAACCGGAGATACATAAATCAGCTCTGGGAGCAGAGTTTTCGGTAGACTGGAGCTACTTCAAGGAGACCATAAAAGCAGTTGAGGAGCTCAAGGCGCAGGGCTACAAAATAATCAGTGTGGAGCAGGCGGAGCGCTCCGTTTCGCTGGAAAAACTTAAACTATCGCCACGTAGGGCAAAATATGCACTTATATTCGGCAATGAGGTAATGGGCGTGGAGCAGGCGGTTGTGAATGCCTCAGATATGGTTCTGGAGATTCCTCAATTCGGCACAAAACATTCTCTTAACATATCCGTGAGCGCCGGTGTGGTATTGTGGGAATTCTGTAAAAAATTAAAGCTTTAATCCTTGCCAATCGCCATTATATTTAGTATCTTTGCCCTCTCGAAAAAGGGTAGAGAAAAAGAATTTATTAAAATATCATTATAATCATATATGAAACAAGACGTTGAAATTCTAGATTTGTTGAAGAAAGAGGAGAACAGGGAGATGCGCGGCATCGAGCTTATTGCTTCTGAAAACTTCGTATCAGATCAGGTACTCGAAGCTCTGGGCTCTGTTTGCACAAACAAGTACGCAGAGGGTTATCCTGGCAATAGATACTATGGTGGTTGCGAGGTTGTGGATCAGATTGAGACTCTTGCCATTCAGAGACTTTGCAAGCTGTTCGACGCAGAGTGGGCAAATGTTCAGCCTCACTCAGGCGCACAGGCCAATATGGCAGTTATGATGGCATGCCTCAAACCTGGCGATACATTCATGGGGCTTGACCTTGCACATGGCGGCCATCTTACACATGGTTCACCGGTAAATGTCAGCGGACTTATTTACAAGCCGGTTGCTTACCACCTCAACGAACAGACAGGTCTGGTTGACTACGACGAAATGGAGAGGCTCGCAATTGAGCATAAGCCGAAACTTATTATTGGTGGCGCTTCAGCCTATTCAAGAGAGTGGGATTGGGCAAGAATGAGAGAAATTGCCGACAAAGTTGGCGCTTTGATGTGGGTTGATATGGCCCATCCTGCAGGACTTATTGCAGCAGGTCTCCTTTCAAACCCTGTTAAGTTTGCACACATTGTTACATCTACAACACATAAGACTCTTCGTGGACCTAGAGGCGGTGTTATTCTCCTCGGCAAGGACTTCGATAACCCATGGGGCTTGAAGACTCCTAAGGGAGAGATCAAGAAGATGAGCGCTGTTCTCAACTCAAGCGTATTCCCTGGAATTCAGGGTGGTCCGCTCGAGCACTGCATTGCAGCAAAGGCAGTTGCATTCTTCGAGGCACTCCAGCCTGAGTTCAAAGAGTATCAGATTCAGGTTAAAAAGAACGCCGCAGCTCTTGCACAGGCATTCATTGAGAAGGGTTACAAAGTTGTATCAGGCGGTACCGATAACCACGTTATGCTCATTGACCTCAGAAGCAAGTTCCCTGAACTCAGCGGCAAGGTTGTTGAGAAGAGACTTGTTCTCGCTGACATCACCGTTAACAAGAACATGGTTCCGTTCGATTCACGCTCACCATTCCAGACTTCAGGTATCCGCGTAGGTTCTCCTGCAGTTACATCAAGAGGTCTTGTTGAGAAGGATATGGCAACAATCGTTGGTCTCATTGACAAGGTTCTCTGCAACTTTGAGGATGACGCAGTTCTTGAGCAGGTTAAATTCGGTGTTAAGCAGCTCATGGACGGCCGACCATTGAACGCATGGTAGCAGAAACTTTTGTGGCATACTTGGAAGCGAACAACTCCGTACGAGCCACATATTAATAATAAACAGCACCCCTTTGACGAAAAGCAGAGGGGTGTTTTCATTCCATTCCCACAATCATCAAAAAAATAGCCTAAGCGGTGCATGCACGTGTACCGCTTAGGCAAAAAATAGAAAGGGAAAGAGCAGATATGACACGAAACAGAATCTCCAGAATAGTAGCTCTCTACTTCAGCGCCACCGGCACAACCGAAAAGATAGCCTTGGCAGTAGCCGGAGCGGCAGCAAAGGAACTTGGCGTGCC
>DCHN01000004.1:0-5097 GCA_002315995.1 Bacteroidales bacterium UBA1751
GTGTGCAAGGTGAGCGGAGAGTTGCTGAGCGACTACTATCACTCAAGGTTTGGGGTTGATACAAGAAGCGTGCGTTTCCCAGGTATCATTTCAAACGGAGCAATGCCTGGCGGCGGTACAACCGACTATGCAGTTGAGGTATTCTATCATGCCGTAAAAACAGGAAAATATGTTTGTGAGGTTCCGCATGACCGCTATATGGATATGCTTTATATGCCTGATGCGCTTGAGGCGGTTACCACTCTAATGGAGGCGGACCCTGAAAAGCTTATTCACCGCAACAGCTTCAATATCACATCAATGAGTTTTACGCCTGACCAGCTGTTCGAGCAAATAAGGAAGAGGATTCCTCAGTTCAGCGCAACATTCAATATTGATCCGGTGAAGGATCAGATTTCGGCCTCATGGCCTGATATCATGGACGACAGTTGCGCCCGCGCCGAGTGGGGTTGGGCTCCTAAGTGGGGCATCAACGAGATGGTTGACGACATGATACGTGCCTGCCGTGAAAAACTTGCCCGCGGCGAGTTTTAGATGTTATTGTCTGCTTCTAAATTTACAAAGGGAAGAACGAGGGTTCTTCCCTTTTTTTATTAAATTTGCAGATTGTGCTTATTGTGCATAAATGGCGAGTATGAGATTCGAGATACTGGAGAATGACAAGGGGTGCAGCGCCCGTAATGGACTGCTCTACACAGACCATGGTGTCATAGAGACGCCTATATTCATGCCTGTGGGAACGGTTGGCAGTGTGAAAGGTGTGTACCACAGGGATTTGCGTTCAGATATAAAAGCGCAGATAATTCTCGGCAACACTTATCATCTCTATCTCAGACCGGGGCTTGATATCCTCAACAGGGCGGGTGGTCTCCACAAGTTTATTTCGTGGGATGGTCCAATTCTTACCGACAGCGGCGGATTCCAGGTCTTTTCGCTCACGGAAAACCGAAAGCTTACCGAGGAGGGATGCACCTTCCGTTCGCATATAGATGGTTCGAAGCACCTGTTTACACCTGAGAACAATGTTGATACTCAACGTACAATAGGTGCCGACATAATTATGGCACTTGACGAGTGCACTCCGGGAACAGCAGATCAAAGGTATGCGCTCAAGTCATTGAAACTCACCCAGCAGTGGCTGGAGAGAGGTGTGGCGCGTTTCAAAGGCACAGAACCGCTATACGGATACAGGCAGTTCTATTTCCCTATTATTCAGGGGTGTGTCTATCCGGAGTTGAGAAGAATGGCGGCCGAGCATGCTGTGGCGCTTGATATGGATGGCTATGCCATTGGCGGTCTTGCCGTGGGTGAGCCTACCGAGCAGATGTACCAGATGATTGAGGTGCTTGATCCTATTCTGCCAAAAGATAAACCAAGGTATCTTATGGGCGTTGGTACTCCTGCCAATATACTTGAGGCAATATCGAGGGGAGTTGATATGTTTGACTGTGTAATGCCTACAAGAAACGGACGCAACGGAATGTTATTCACATGGGAGGGAATGATCAATATCCGTAACCGCAAATGGGCTGACGACTACTCTCCTATTGATGCATGCGGCACATCGTTTGTAGACCATACATACAGCAAGGCATATCTGCGCCACCTTTTCATAAGTGGCGAGATGCTTGCGGCACAGATTGCATCGGAGCATAATCTGGCATTCTATCTCCAGTTGGTAAAGGAGGCGAGAAAGCATATAAAGGCGGGCGACTTTGCTTCCTGGAAGGATATGGCCGTAAAACGTCTTGAAACAAAAATCTAGAGCATGGGACTGAAGGATTATAATTTCAGGATAACCCTGATAGACAAATATATCATAAAGAAGTTCCTCAGTACCTTCTTTGTGGCTCTCATTCTCATAATTGGCATTGTAATAATATTTGACATAAGCGAGAAGATTGACAAGTTTGTTGACCATAATGCACCGCTTGGGCTTGTAATAAACTACTACTTCAACTTCATTCCGTATTTCTCGAACATGTTCAGTTCGCTGTTCGTCTTCATTACGGTAATCTTCTTTACGTCAAAGCTTGCCGGGAACAGCGAAATTGTGGCTATTCTCGCGGGAGGAGTCTCGTTCAAGAGGCTGATGTATCCATATTTCATATCGGCCTTCATAATAGCGCTCTTCTCTCTGGTGCTTAATCTCTGGATTATTCCGCCTGCAAACAAGAGCCGTCTTGCATTTGAGAAGCAGTATGTCAAGGACAAGTACTCCGAGTTTGGAAGCAATATGCACTACCAAATAAAGCCGGGCGTATTCATGTATGCCGAGTCATTCAGTGCATGGAACAATACGGCCTACAATTTCACCCTTGAAACGGTTGAGAATCATAGAATCGTATCCAAACTCTCTGCCGAGAATGCCCAGTGGGACTCCCTGAAGGGGTGCTGGAGGCTCAATGAGTACAGACTGAGAAAGTTTGTAGGCGAGTGGCAGAAGGTTGAGGTAGGTGAGCGTCTTGATACATCAATTGTAATTACGGTTGAGGACTTTTACAGGAGGCAGAACATTGTGGAGCAGCTCAATTACCATCAGCTGAATGATCTCATTGATATGCAGAAACTAAGGGGAGACCAAATGGTCAAGTATGCCCTTATTGAGAAGCACACCCGTTTTGCAATGCCATTTTCGGCATTCATTCTCACACTCATTGGCGTGGCGCTCTCTTCAAAGAAGAGACGTGGAGGAATAGGACTTAATATTGGAATAGGCATTGCGTTGAGTTTCTCCTATATCCTTTTCCTGCGCTTCAGTCAGATGTTTGTGCATACAGGAACTATGCCGCCGGGGTTGGCTCTCTGGACGCCTAACATATTGTTTGCGCTAATTGCGGCATTCCTTTACAGAATAGCTCCGAAATAGTGGAGCCTTGATTTGTGGCAAAAGAACCAACAACAGAATAAACAACAGATTTTTTTATAGTATGAAACAACTACTTTTAGCAGCCCTGCTTTTCATCTCCACAACAGGCCTGTTTGCGCAGGAGAGCAGCGTACAGGAACAGGCAACACCTCAGAAAGCCACTACTGAATTGGCAGCAACAGAGGCTCAGGCAACCAATGCAACGGATGCACTCCAAATGGATTCGGCATCTGCGGCTCAGATTGATTCAACAACTGCTGCTGAAGTTGCACCTGAGGCACAGACGGCGGTGCTGGAGAATCCGTATGCCAAAATAATAACTGAGAGAAATTTCACCTTCAATATCTGGTCAATTCTCAGGGGGCTGCTTGGAATGCTCATAGTAGTTGCAATTGCGTGGGCGGTAAGCCTTGACCGCAAGCATGTCGATTGGCCAACCGTTCTGAAGGCACTTGCCCTGCAGCTCATTATTGCTGTTGGCGTGCTTTTGTTCCCAGCGGTTCAGACCTTCTTTGAGATATGCGGAAAGTGCTTTGTTGCAGTTCTTGACTGGACAAAGGCAGGCTCCGACTTCCTCTTCTCTCCTCTTACCGATACGAGCAAGTTCGGATTCATATTTGTCTTCAACATTCTCCCAACCATCATATTCTTCTCGGCGCTTACCAGTCTTCTATTCTATCTGGGGGTGCTTCAGAAAGTAGTTTACGGAATGGGTTGGTGCCTTTCAAAGGTCATCAGGCTCTCCGGTGCGGAGTCCCTTTCATGTGCAGGAAACATCTTCCTTGGCCAAACAGAGGCACCTCTTATGGTAAAGGAGTTCATTCCTTCAATGACAAAGTCAGAGATAATGCTCATTATGACATCGGGAATGGCAACAATGGCAGGTGGAGTTCTTGCAGCCTATATTGGAATGTTGGGAGGCGGTGACAAACTAATGGAGGTTGAGTTTGCAAAGCACCTTCTGAGCGCCTCTGTAATGGCGGCCCCAGGTGCGGTGGCAATGGCCAAGATAATAATGCCTCAGAGGGAGGAAATTGACAACAAAATAAAGATTTCAAGCGAGAAGCTTGGCAAGAATGTTCTTGATGCAATTTCAAACGGAGCAACCGATGGACTCAGGCTTGCAGCCAACGTTGCAGCAATGCTTCTTGTATTCTATGCTCTTATAGCTGGATTCAACTACATATTCGGAATTGTGGGTGGCTGGACAGGCTTGAACGGAGTCATTGCGGATGCAACTGACGGACGATTCACTTCAATTTCTCTGCAGTTCATTCTCGCATACGCCTTCTACCCGGTAATATGGCTTACCGGTATTGAGGCAGCGGATCTTCCGCTTGTAGGTCAGCTCCTTGGAGAGAAGATAATAATGACTGAGTTTGTAGGATACCAGTCACTTGCCACAATGATGCAGACAGGTGCATTTGCAAGCGCAAAATCAGCCATTATGGCAACATACATTCTTTGCGGTTTCTCCAATTTTGCTTCGGTAGGTATTCAGATTGGTGGAATTGGAGGAATGGCACCAAACCAGAAGGCGCTTCTTTCATCATACGGAATACGTGCACTCATAGGTGCAACAATGGTAGCTCTTGTGAGCGCTGCTATGGTGGGAATGTTCCTTGCCTGATTTTACACCTGCGATAGGACACTCTTCCTTTTGTCCGCGCGGTTATTTCTATGAAATGTGATTTTGATAATTGTGACTATATTGTAAAAGATATGACATCTACAGAGATTAGAGATACGTTTTTGAAATTCTTCGCTTCCAAGGGGCACGCCATTGTGAAGTCAGCGCCTATGGTTGTGAAGAATGACCCTACACTTATGTTCACCAATGCCGGCATGAACCAGTTCAAGGATATATTCCTTGGCAATGCAAAGCCGGTAAGCATGAGGGCCACCGACAGCCAGAAGTGCCTCAGGGTAAGCGGAAAGCATAATGACCTTGAGGAGGTTGGTATGGATACATACCACCATACAATGTTCGAGATGCTTGGCAACTGGAGCTTTGGCGACTACTTCAAGGAGGATGCAATAGCTTGGGCGTGGGAGTTGCTCACCGAGGTTTATAAGCTCCCTAAAGATCGTCTCTATGCTACGGTTTTCGAGGGGTATGAGAAGGATGGACTCCAGATGGATATGGAGGCCTATAACAGCTGGCTCAGATTCCTTCCTGCCAACAGAATCATAAAGGGTAACAAGAAGGACAATTTCTGGGAGATGGG
>DCHN01000004.1:5219-16576 GCA_002315995.1 Bacteroidales bacterium UBA1751
CTGGAGCCGAGATGGTGAACAAGAGCCATCATCTTGTAATTGAGATATGGAATCTTGTCTTCATGCAGTTCAACAGGAAGGCAAATGGAGAACTTGAGCCGCTTCCTGCAAAGCATGTTGATACCGGAATGGGTCTTGAGCGTCTTTGCATGGCGCTCCAGGGCAAGAAGAGCAACTACGATACCGACGTTTTCCAGACACTCATTGGCAGAATCTGCGAATTGAGCGGCAGGAAATATGGCCAGGATCCAAAGGTTGATATTGCCATGAGAGTGATTTCAGACCATATCAGAGCAATCAGTTTCTCAATATGTGACGGCCAGCTTCCATCAAACGTCAAGGCTGGTTACGTAATAAGAAGAATCCTCAGGAGGGCTGTAAGATATTACTACACCTTCCTTGGAATCAAGGAGCCTCTTCTCTACAGACTCGTTCCTACCCTGGTGGCGCAGATGGGTTCTGCTTATCCTGAAATCGCCGCCCAGCAGCAACTGGTTGAAAAGGTTATAAAGGAGGAGGAGGATGCATTCCTCAGGACTCTGTACAAGGGAATAGGACTTCTTGACGACCTTATAGAAAAGAGCCTTGCTTCAGGCAGCGAGCGCCAGATAAGCGGAAAGGATGCCTTCGAACTCTATGACACCTTTGGCTTCCCTATAGACCTTACCGAGCTTATTGCAAAGGAGAAGGGATTCACGGTGAACCTTCCCGATTTTGAGAAGGAACTTGCACAACAGAAGGCAAGAAGCCGTAACGCCACTGCAATTGAGGAGGGCGATTGGGTTGAGGTTGCTCCATACAAGGAGACGGAATTCACAGGATATGATACCCTGACACAGAATGGAGTGCATATACTCAAGTACAGAAGTGTAAAGAGCAAAGGAAAGGAGAGTGTTCAGCTCGTTTTTGACAAGACTCCTTTTTATGCCGAGAGCGGCGGACAGGTAGGAGATATAGGATTCATTACCGGTGCCAGCGGAGAGCGCATTGCCATAGTGAATACTATAAAGGAAAACGGGCTCAGGGTGCACATTGCCCAGAGCGTTCCGGTAAATCCTCAGGAGGAGTTCACTGCTCAGGTAAGCCAGGAGCGCCGCAGCGCAATTGCTGCAAACCACAGCGCAACCCACCTTCTCCATTATGCTTTGAGAAACATTATTGGAACACATATAGAGCAGAAGGGCTCATACGTATCAGACAAATATTTCCGTCTTGACTTCTCCCATTTTGAGAAAATAGAGGATGCCACAATTCGCAAGGTGGAGAGAATGGTGAACAAGCTCATAAGGGCGAACACACCGTTGAATGAGATGCGCTCCGTTCCAATTGAGCAGGCAAAGCAGATGGGTGCAATGGCACTCTTCACCGAGAAATACGGAGAATTCGTAAGGGTTATAAAGTTCGGTGATTCAGTTGAATTCTGTGGTGGAACACATACAAGTGCAACAGGCAACATCGGTTACTTCAAAATAGTGTCAGAAAGCGCAGTTGCAGCTGGTGTACGCAGAATTGAGGCTGTAACCGGCGAGGCGGCTGAGGAGCTCATTGACAATACACAGGATACAGTGAATACTATGAGAAAGCTTCTGAACAATGCTCCTGACATTGCACAGAGCCTTGCAAAACTCATATCCGACAATGATTCCATAAAGAAAGACGTGGAGGAGCTCCAGAAGGAGAGGGCTGTTGCATTGAAAAACACCCTTCTTGGAAGAGCTGAATCAGTGAATGGAATCAATGTAATAAGATATCACGGCCCAATAAAGCCGGAAGTTATAAAGAGTGTTGCCTTCATGCTCAAGAATGAGGCTACCAACACCGTTTTTGCGGCGGGTACAGTTTTTGATGGAAAACCTACGCTCACGCTCATGTATACCGATGACCTGGTTGCATCTGGAATGAACGCTGGAAAGGATGTACGTGAGGCTGCGAAACTCATTAACGGCGGCGGCGGCGGACAACCTTCACTTGCAACTGCAGGTGGAAAGGATGTTGCCGGTTTGCTGGACGCCATTGAGGCAATGGTCTCAAATGCTGTAAAGTAACAGATGAAGAAACTGGACCTATATATGCTCAAGTCCTTTCTGGGACCTCTCGTAATGACATTTATCATTGTGATTTTTGTCCTTATGATGCAGTTCCTCTGGCTCTATATAGATGAGCTGGTGGGAAAGGGTCTGAGCTTTGGCGTTGTACTTGAGTTCCTGGGATGGGGAAGTGCAACTCTTATTCCGCTGGCGCTCCCTTTGGCAACTCTTCTTGCCTCCATTATGACAATGGGAACACTTGGCGAGAACAATGAGCTGCTTGCAATGAAGGCCGCCGGTATATCGTTGAGCAGGATTATTGCCCCGCTAATATATGCTTCGGTGGCAATAAGTATAGGTGCGTTCTTCATCTCAAATGACCTAATTCCTGTTGCCTGGAACAAGATATATGCACTCAGAGATGATATAGGAAAGACCAAGGAGGAGATAAAGATTCCAACAGGCATATTCTATGCAGGTGTTGAGGGATATTCAATTAGAGTCGACAGCAGGGACAAAGAGAATATGATGCATGGAATCATGCTCTACAATCATACTGCAGGAAGAGGAAACGTGAACTTGACAATTGCCGATTCCGGAATGGTGAGGCTGGCCAAGGATAAGGGCAGCATGATTCTTTCGCTCTACAATGGCGTAAATTACGAGGAGGATAACCAGAAGAGCTATGCCGACACTTCACTCAATCTACAGCAGGTCGAATTCTCCATGCAGGAGATAGCAATTCCATTGAACAACTACGCCTTCAAGCGCTCGTCAGACACCAAGTACAGCAATGAGGTCATGACCAAATCGCTCAAGAGCCTCAGAATAGACCGCGATTCTCTGGGACATATATACGACAGCACGCTTACGGTTATTCTAAAGGATATAAGTATGAAGTCTGGCTTGGCATACCGCTACCAGCATGACACATCAAGAAAGGCGTCATATATAGGGAAGTTTGAGTATGACAGCCTTTACCAATGGAAGAGTGCCAGCGAGGAGAATGAGGGTCTCCAGCAGGCCAGAATGAATATAGAGAACCAGATAAACAATCTGGCCTTCTCCAACAATGAGCTTTTTGCCGTAGCATATCCGCTCAGGAGGTCCAAAATAGAGTCATACAGGAAGTTCACCCTCTCACTTGCATGCCTGGTCTTTTTCTTTGTGGGAGCGCCACTTGGAGCTCTAATAAGAAAAGGAGGATTGGGGACGCCTGTGATCATATCAATACTCTTCTTTGTGGTCTATTGGGTATTTGATATAAGCGGCAAGAAGCTGGCCAACGATGCGGAGCTCACGCCATTCATGGGAACCTTCATGTCCTCTTTTGTACTTATTCCAATAGGTATTTTCCTTACCTATAAGGCAGTGAAGGACTCCTCAATATTCAATGCGGATGCATATAAGTTATTCTTCTCAAAGCTGTCTAACAATATTAAGAAATGGGCAATAAAACGAGGATAGTATATATGGGCACGCCTGAGTTTGCTGTTGAGCCGCTCAGGGCTCTGCTCGATTCAGGATACGATGTTGCATCGGTTGTTACAGTACCGGACAAGCCGAGCGGCAGGGGGTGCAAAGTGAATGAGAGCGCGGTGAAGAAGTTCGCGCTTGAAAGGGGCCTTCCGTTGCTGCAACCGGAGAAGTTGAAAGATGAGAATTTCATTGCCTCACTCAAGGCTACAAATGCAGACCTGTTTGTTGTTGTGGCCTTCAGAATGCTACCGGAGGTTGTCTGGAGTATGCCAAGGTTGGGGACTTTCAATTTACATGCTTCACTGCTGCCGCAATACAGGGGAGCAGCACCTATTAACTGGGCAATAATTAATGGTGAGAAGCGTACCGGTGTAACCACATTCATGCTCGACAAGGCAATAGATACCGGTGGCATTCTTCTTCAGGAGGAGTGTGCAATAGGTGATGATGAGAATATAGGAGAACTTTACGACCGTCTTATGGTAATGGGCTCCAATCTTTTGCTCAGAACAGTGAAGGGGTTGGAAGATGGTTCGTTGAAACCTCAGCCTCAAAGATGCGATGAGGGAGTTGAACTCAAAGCTGCTCCAAAGATTACCAAGGAGACATGCAGAATAGATTGGAAAGCCGGCAGTGAGCATATATGGCATTTGGTGAAGGGGCTTTCTCCCTATCCTGCAGCGTGGAGCACACTTGCAAGCGAGAGCAAAAGCATAGACGTGAAGATATTCCAGGTGCATCCATACACTACATCAGATAGGGCTGAACGTCTGAGCCAGATGACTCTTGAACCTGGAAACATACAATCGGACGGGAAGAGTTTCCTCAGGGTTGCAACAGGCAACGGGCTGCTGGATATTGAGCAACTTCAGCTTGCAGGCAAGAGAAGGATGAGTGTTAAGGAGTTCCTTATGGGATTCAGGGATATTGACCAGTTCAGGTTCGAATAGCGCAGATGAAGTTCCCATTTTTGAAGAAGAGGTATGTCTATAACAGGCATACAATGCTGTATGAGGTTCATAAGATACCTTTGAAAAGGTATCTTCAGGGTGGCGTGGCCATGTTCCTGGGCAGTATTGTGCTCTTTTTCATCTATATGTGCATATACAGATATTGTTTCGGCCTCACTCTTCCAAAGACTGAGAAGCTTCAGCTCCGTTCGCTTGACTTGAAATCGAAACTCGAGATTCTGGATGTGGAGATGGACTCGAGGCTGGAGTCGCTGCAGGAGCTGCAACTCAGGGACAATAATGTATACAGACCTATTTTCGGTCTTGAGGAGATATCGGCTCAGGAGAGGAATTCGGGAATATCGTCTGAAGGTAGGTATGACTCCCTTACCATTTTCCGCGACGGCGACTATATGCGTCATATTGAGAGAAGCATGGATGTACTGCTGAAGAAGGCATATATGCAGTCTGTGTCATACGATGAGGTCTTTTCGTTTGCCACAAGGGCTGGTGATATGGCCAAGTGTGTGCCGGCAATACCTCCTATGAAGATGAACAAGGTAAAGTTCTCAAGCAGGTTCGGATACAGACATGACCCTATTTTCAACTCAACAAGGTATCATAGTGGAATTGACCTTTCAGGAAGAAGAGGGGAACACGTCTATGCAACTGGTGATGGAAGGGTGAGTGAGGTGGTGCGGCAGTTCTATGGATATGGACTTGAATTGGTTATTGACCATGGTTTCGGATACAAGACAAGATATGCACATTTGAACAGGTGTTATGTTGAGGTGGGTGATTATGTGACAAGGGGTGAATACATTGCCGATATGGGAAATTCAGGCCGTTCAACGGGTCCTCATCTCCATTACGAAGTCATTTATAGAGGGAACAAGGTTAACCCGCTCAATTATTTTGATTCGGAGATGAAAAGCGCTGAGTATGCGAATGTTATAGCAGACACCCTTGTAAAGAGGAACAGGTCCAATGGAAAAACGAAGAATAACGGGAGATGAAGCGAAGGATATTCAGTTATGATGAGGTGAACAAGGTCTTTGTTGAGATACACCGTGGAATAAAATGGTGGGTCAAGACTGTGCTTATTGGTTTCCTCTGCTCAATAGCGCTTGCCGTACTCTACTATATGGTCTATTCAAAGGTGTACAACACCAGGGAGGAGATTGCTCTTGAGGCTGACAATGCCCGGGTGGAGCAGGAAATAGCCTCTCTTGAAAAAAGACTGGGAATGCTTGATTCAACCTTGAGCTGGCTTCAGTACCGCGATAGAAACATATACCGGACAATTTTCCATGCAGAGCCACCGGCAATGGTTTCAATTGAGAGAGAGCTCTTTGAGCAGTCTGATATTGATACCGGGAAAATAGACAGGCTTATTGAGCGTTCAACCTTCTGGGTAAAACAGCTGGAGACCAGGGCATCAATGATTGACATATATATAAAGAGCGTTGAGAGTGAGTTTGACCAGTTGGGCAGCGATGTTCTCTATATTCCTTCAATTGTTCCGGTTGAGGGGTTTAGCGTTAATCAGGTAGGGGCAAGTTTTGGAAGCAAGGTCAATCCTTTCCTTCAGAAAATTGTGAACCACAATGGCATAGACCTGCTCTCATCAAGTGGTACCAAGGTGCTTGCAGCCGCAACCGGGGTTGTAGAATCTGTAGCCACGAGCACCAAAGGCGATGGAAACGTGCTGGCAATAAATCATCTGAACGGATACAAGACTCGCTACTGCCATCTTGAAAAAGTGCTTGTACACAGAGGACAGCGTGTGCAAAAAGGGGATGTGGTTGCCATTGTAGGCAATTCAGGCGTATCTCTGGTGCCTCACCTTCATTATGAGGTAATGTATTGCAACAAGTACGTAGATCCTATAAACTACTTTTTTGCACAGCTTACGCCAAGAAACTTCAGGCAGGTAATGTCAATATCCTATAATGCTGGACAATCTCTTGACTGATAATAATTTTTATTGAATATGCCGTACAAGGAGACTAAAATTGAAAAGCTTTTCTACACCATTTCAGAGGTGGCCGAAATCCTTGGTGAGAACACTTCACTTGTCCGTTTCTGGGCGAATTCATTTCCTGACATAATAAAGCCTTCCAGAAATAAGAAGGGCAACAGAATGTTCACGGCAAAGGATCTGGCCAATTTCAGAACCATTCACCATCTTGTGAAGGTGAAAGGTGTTACGCTCGAAGGAGTGCGCGGTATGTTCAAGAGCGGCAGGGAGGGAAGTGACAACACTGCGGAACTTGTTGCCAGACTCTCATCAATAAGGGAGATGTTGGTAAATGTGAGGGAGTCATTGGATAAGTAGAAAAATTTTTCATACCTTTGCCCTTCAGCCTTAATTGGCTCTTTTCAAGATAAATACAATAGTACTAGATAATTATGGCCGTAGCTAAAAAGAAAAACAACGTTGTAATGCCACCCGTTGTTGAGGGTGAAACTTTTGCATCTCTTCAAATAGCAAAGAATCTTGATACTGAGATAAGCATTGAGGAGAAGTTGCGTCTGCTCTACAAACTTCAGCAGACAGACACCGAGATTGACAAGATTGTCCTTCTCCGTGGAGAACTTCCTCTTGAGGTTGCCGATCTCGAGGACGAGATTGCCGGAATGGAGACAAGATGCGCCAACCTCAGCAAGGATATTGCCGCATCTGAAGCCTTCATTGCACAGAAGAAGCAGGATGCGGAGAATGCAAGGGCTCTCATTGAGAAGTATGAGGCTCAGTGCAAGAATGTAAAGAACAATCGTGAATATGACTCCCTCACAAAGGAGATAGAGTATCAGGAGCTCGACAGGCAGGTAAGCGAGAAGAACATTGCCGACACCACACTTGCTCTCAATGAGAAGAAGCAGCATCTTGCCGAGATATCTGAGACCATTGACGGCAAGAAGGAGAATCTCGCAATTAAGAAGAGTGAACTGGACTCGATTATTGAGGAGACCAAACAGCAGGAGGATGCTCTTGTAAAGGAGTCTGAGAAGATTGCCGAGAAACTCGATGCCCGTATTCTCAATGCATACAACAAGGTCAGGAGCAATGCCCACAACCACCTTGCAGTTGTAACTGTAGAGAGAGGCGCCTGTGGCGGATGCTTCAATAAAATTCCTGACCAGAAGGTTCTTGACATCAATGCAAGCAAGAAGATTATTGTTTGCGAGTATTGCGGCAGAATTCTCGTAAGACCTGATATTGATGCTCCGCAGCAATCTGCTGAGAATTCACAGGAGTAGGTCAAAGCCTTTTTTCATAAGGAAAATAGTGCAGTAATTTGAATGGAGAAGCTTTCACGCGGCAGAAGCAGTGCCAAAAAGCAGAAGGAAATAGAGATCCTCGGGCTTGAAAACGGCATAAAGCCACCTCAGGCGGTTGATATTGAGGAGGCGGTGCTTGGTGCGCTCATGCTTGAGCCGGATGCTGTTGCCGACGTGCTTGACCTTCTTACTGCCGATTGCTTCTACAAGGAGTCAAACAGAAAGATATTCAGCGCAATATCATCTCTGGCAAGGAATCATGCTCCAGTTGACATATATACTGTTGCCAACGAACTGCAGAAGGAGGGAGACCTTGAGGCAATAGGCGGGGCTTCGTATCTGAGCGAACTCAGCCTCAAGATAGGTGCGGCTGCACACTTGGATTACCATACCAAGATACTTCTCCAGAAATTTATTCAGAGGGAGCTAATCTCCATATCAATAGGTATGCAGAAGGAGGCTCTGGATGATACCATTTCCGTTGACGACCTTCTTGACAATTCACAGCAGAAGATATTCAATCTTGCCGACAAGAACATGCGGCGTGAGACGCAGCCTGTACAGGATGTCATAAATGAGGCGGTTGACGATTTGCAGAAGGCACAACTCAGAAGTGACGGACTCAGCGGCATACCTAGCGGTTATACCGGAATTGACAGTTGTACTCTGGGATGGCAGGCTTCGGACCTTATAATCATAGCTGCAAGGCCTTCAATGGGAAAGACAGCTTTTGTGCTTACTATGGCAAGGAATATGGCTGTGGACTACAAGATACCTGTAGCTTTCTTCTCTCTTGAAATGAGTTCCAAGCAGCTTGTCAAACGTCTTATGATAAGTGAGACGGGACTGGGTGCCGAGAAGATAAAGGGAGGCTCAAAGATGAGTCAGGATGATTGGAACACTCTCAATGAAAGACTTGCAGGGTTGGCGGCATCTCCATTATACATAGACAGCACTCCAAGCCTTTCAATATATGAGTTCCGTTCCAAGGCGCGCAGGCTTGTTGCTACACAGGGGGTTAAGCTCATAATAATAGACTATTTGCAGTTGATGGTGGGACCGCCTGAGCTCAGGGGCATGCGTGAGCAGGAGGTGTCAGCAATTTCACGTTCTCTCAAGGCAATTGCAAAAGAGTTGGATGTGCCTATCATAGCCCTTTCACAGCTCAGCCGTGCGGTTGAAACACGTGGCGGCGCCAAGCGCCCGCAGTTGAGCGATTTGCGTGAGTCGGGAGCCATTGAGCAGGATGCCGACATTGTAATGTTCATACATAGACCTGAATATTACGGAACACTTGAAGATCCATCACAGGCTGGATTGGCTGAGATAATCATTGCAAAACATAGGAATGGTGCCGTATGTGATGTTCAGATGAAGTTCAGAAACTCTGAGGTACGTTTTGTTGATATTACCGACACATCTCTCGATAATATTGGAGACTATATGCAGTTTACCGAGTCGCGTGCGAATTCACAGCCTGACTTTGGTGCGGAAATTGAAGAACAGTGGCAATAGAATTCTATCTTGAGTTATGAGAAGAAATATAGCCACTGCACTTTTTATAATAATCTGCTCTCTCTTTTCAGGGGGGGCATTTTCGCTTTTTGGGCAGAGTGTTGAGGGGAAACTTCCGTTCAAGAATGGGGAGAAACTTACTTACACGCTGGGATATGTATGGGGAAGCATAAACTCGGATGTGGGTGAAGGCGTAATAACCACAAAATTCTCAGATTCAACTTTTCATGCTGTAATAGATGGAAGGACCACTACGCTTTTCGACCTCTTCTTCAAGGTGAGGGAGCATTTTGAAACTGTGGTTTCACTCCGTACAATGCGCCCGCTCTCCTTCTACAGGGAGTCGCATGAGGGAAAGTATTCAATGATAAACCGCTATTCGTTCAATGCGGATTACTCCATAAATGCGCGTACCAAGAGAATGGATGCGACTCCAAAGGATACTCTTCTCAAGGGCGATGCCTCTACTTATGATCTGGTTTCCCTCTATTTCATGGCCAGATGCATGGATTTTTCTAAAGTGGAGAGGGATGTGAGGCAGCCTATTTCATTTGCAATAGACAGGGAGATATACAATTTGTACTTCATCTATCGCGGTAGAGAAATAAAAAAAATAAAGGGGCTGGGTACGTTCAGTACTTTGAAATTCAATGTGCGCCTTGTGGCGGGAGAGGTTTTCAAGGGAGAGGATGAAATGACACTTTGGGTGAGCGATGACGGAAATAAGATTCCGTTGCTTTTCGAGTCGCCCATTCTCAAGGGAAAGGTGTACGGTAAGCTCAAGGAGTACAGGAATCTGGCACATCCGTTCAGCAGTAAAATCAAATAATGTTATGATAGAGGATATAAAGCATCCTGGTGTTGTAAAGAGCATAGAAGGCAACAGGATCATTGTTGAAATAATAAGCAAATCCATGTGTTCGGCGTGCCATGCCAAGAGTATGTGCACAATGGGCGATATGAAGGTGAAGGAGGTTGAGGTGTGGAAAGGTTCAAAGGATGAGTATGTTGTTGGAGAGGAGGTTAACTTGAAGATAAAAAGAAGCCTTGGATTGCGTGCAGTGTGGATATCTTATGTGATACCCCTGTTTATTCTATTGGTTTTTTTGCTATCTTTGTCTGATTTATGTGGCAGTGAATTGGCTACGGGTGGAGTATCTGTTGGAGCTGTTGCAATATATTATCTTCTGGTCTATCTTTTTCGGAAAAAGATAGCCAGGGAGTTTGTTTTTACAATAGAGAAAAAGTAACAAAATCATATTTTATTTTTTTCTTAATGAGTACTACTATTATCTTTACTGTGGTCAGCCTCAGCCTTTTGGGTCTGGTGCTGGCTGTTGTGCTCTATTTTGTGGCACAAAAATTCAAAGTAGAGGAGAATCCGCTTATTGACACCATTGAGGCAATTATGCCAGGTGCCAATTGCGGTGGTTGCGGTAATGCGGGCTGTAGGGCTTTTGCCGAGGCTTGCGTTAAGGCCGGCAACCTGGACAGTCAGTTCTGTCCTGTGGGTGGCAACGATACCATGAAGAAGGTTGCTGCCGCCATGGGTCTTGAAGTGGCTGACAAGGCTCCTATGGTTGCAGTTGTACGCTGCAATGGAACTTGCAGTAACAGAGCAAAGGTTACAACCTACGATGGTTATGCCTCATGTGCTGTTATGAACTCTCTCTATCCTGGTGATACAGGATGCCGTTATGGTTGCCTCGGATGTGGCGACTGTACACGTGCCTGCCAGTTCGGCGCTATAAAGATGAATCCTGAAACCGGTCTTCCAGAGGTTGACCAGGATAAGTGTACCGCTTGCGGTGCTTGTGCAAAGGCTTGTCCAAAGGGCGTAATCGAGCTCAGGAACAAAGGTCCAAAGAACAGAAGAGTTTATGTAAGCTGTATAAACAAGGACAAGGGTGGAGTCGCAAGAAAGGCCTGCAGCGCTGCCTGCATTGGTTGCGGCAAGTGCGAGAAGGTTTGTCCGTTCGGCGCCATTACTGTTGAAAACAATGTATCCTACATTGATTTCACAAAGTGCAAGATGTGTACAAAGTGTGTGGCTGAGTGTCCTACAGGTGCAATTCATGCAGTTAATTTCCCTCCAAAACCA
>DCHN01000004.1:16637-17382 GCA_002315995.1 Bacteroidales bacterium UBA1751
GAGGCAACAAACAACTAATTCCAAGAGACAATATGAAGACATTTTCTATAGGTGGTGTGCATCCTGCTGACAACAAGATTTCAAAGGATGCGGCAATAGAGCAGTTCCCTATTCCTGAGGTGGCTTATATATCCATGTCTCAGCATTTGGGAGCACCTGCAGAGCCAATTGTAGCTGCAGGAGATAAAGTAAAGGTAGGTCAGCTGATAGCAAATCCAAACGGTTTCATTTCTGCCCCTGTTCACTCTTCGGTTTCAGGTACCGTAAAGGGCATTGAAACAATCAAGGACCTTGCAGGTAACTTCTGCAAAGCCGTTGTCATTAATGTTGAGGGTGACGAGTGGGTTGATACCATTGACAGAAGCGAGAAGGTTGAGAGCGAGATAAAGCTCGATGCAAAGCAGATTGTTGACAAGATCAAGGAGATGGGTGTTGTAGGACTTGGTGGTGCTACATTCCCAACAGGCGTAAAGCTCAGCCCTCCTCCGGGAAAGAATGCGGAGTTCCTTATTATAAATGCTGCAGAGTGTGAGCCATACCTTACATCTGACTACAGACTTCTGGTTGAGTGCCCTGAGCAGGTTCTCATTGGCGCTGCAATAATGATGAAGGCACTTGGCGTTACAAAGGGTTTTGTTGGTGTTGAGGAGAACAAGCCTAAGGCAATTGAGATTCTCAAGACATTCAAGGCAAAATATCCGCAGATTGAGATTGTAACTCTCAAGAAGAAGTATCCGCAGGGCGG
>DCHN01000004.1:17476-57677 GCA_002315995.1 Bacteroidales bacterium UBA1751
GGCGCCGTTGTTCAGAACGTAGGTACTTCATTTGCAGTATATGAGGCTGTACAGAAGAACAAACCTCTCTTCGAGGGCATCATGACCGTTACAGGTCAGTGCAGCAAGGAGCAGAAGAACTTCCGTCACAGAGTTGGTACACCTCTGAGCACCATAATGGAGAAGACAGGCGGTGTTCCTGAGGATGCAGCCAAGGTAATAAGTGGTGGTCCTATGATGGGCAAGGCAATATCAAATCTTGATGCTCCAACCCTCAAGGGAACCTCTTCAATTCTCTACTTGACATACGAGCAGACCAAGAGAAAACCTGCAAGCAACTGTATCAGATGTGCAAAGTGCGTTGCAGCCTGCCCTATGGGCCTTGAGCCGTTCCTTCTTACCAAGCTTGCAAAAGCAGGAAGATGGGATGATGCTGAGGCAAACAAGATTTACGATTGTATAGAGTGCGGATGCTGCTCATTCACATGTCCTGCATATATTCCGCTTCTCGACAATATCAGATTCGGTAAGGCTACCGTAATGAAGATTATGAAGAGCCGTCCAAAAAAATAACAATTTAATCAGATAAAGAATGAAACAACTGCTTGTATCTCCTTCTCCACATGTACATGGGAAGGATAATACCAGAAACCTTATGAGGGATGTAGTCATTGCGCTTCTCCCTGCCGTTGCGGTTTCAATATATTTCTTTGGCCTGAGTGCCATTAAGATGCTGGTTGTAGCATTGGTATCTTGTCTGCTTGTTGAGTGGCTCATTCAGAAGTTCCTCTTCAAAGGCGAGTGCACAATCTGTGACTGGTCAGCAGCCGTTACCGCTGTGCTGCTTATGCTAAACCTTCCACCTGCAGCACCATGGTGGATTATGGTAATAGGTGCCGTAGTTGCAATAGGTATTGCCAAGATGACCTTCGGAGGCCTTGGTCAGAACCCATTCAACCCTGCATTGGTAGGACGTGTATTCCTGCTTATCTCCTTCCCTGTAATCATGACCACATGGACAACACCTGAAGGATGGTTCGGTGCACACGTTGATGCAGTGTCAGGCGCAACTCCTCTTGCTCTTGTAAAGGAGGCTCTCAAGAACGGAGCTTCAGTTCAGGAGATTTTTGCACAGAACCCTGGCTTGAGTTACTCACAGCTTCTCTTTGCCAGAGTAGGTTCAGCAGGTGAGATCTCTGCAATAGCACTTCTCATTGGTTTTGTCTATCTCCTTGCAAGAAAGGTAATAAGACCTCACATCACCCTTTCAATCTGGGTTTCAGTATTTGTATTTGCCGGAATTCTCTGGCTTGCAAATCCTGAGCGCTTCGTTGATCCTCTGTTCCAGCTTCTCACAGGTGGTATGCTCCTTGGTTCAATATTCATGGCTACAGATTATGTAACCTCACCTATGAACCCTAAAGGACAGATTATCTTTGGTTGCGGTATTGGTATCATCACAGTTCTCATAAGAACATTCGGTGCATATCCAGAGGGTATCTCATTTGCAATATTGATTATGAATGCTGTTGTGCCTCTTATCAATATGTATGTAAAACCTAAAAGATTCGGGAGGAAATAACAATGGCAAGAGAATCTAATTTCACAAATATGGTTGTCACCCTCTTTGCTGTATGTCTTCTTGCATCAGCAGTTGTAGGTGTGGTTTATGCTGTAACCAAGGATCCTATTGCAGCAACTGAGCTTGCAAAGACCAATGCTGCTATTGGTGAGGTTGTTCCTGAATTCAACAACGCTCCAGCAGACGAGGTTATGGATGTTGACGGAGTAAAGGTTTACCCTGCCGTTATGAATGGCGAGCCTGTTGGTTATGCTGTTGAGGCATCATCTGCAAAGGGCTTCGGTGGCACAATAAAGATTATGGTAGGTTTCGCTACCGATGGTACAATTAAGGGAATCAGCGTTCTTTCACACAGCGAGACTCCTGGTCTTGGTGCAAAGATTGACGATCCTGCAGGTATCAGAGTACAGTTCTGCGGAAAGAACCCTGATGCAGATGGTTTCAAGATGATTGTAAAGAAAGATGGTGGTGACGTTGATGCAATTACTGCTTCAACAATTTCATCAAGAGCATTCTGTGATGCTGTAACCAATGCTTACAATACCTTCAAGAGTGTTGCTCCGGCTGCACCTGCTGTAGAGGATGTTGAAGAGGTTCTTCCAGCAACTGATTCATTAGAGGTCAAATAATTAATATGAATGTAATATGAGTAAGTTTGGATTAATTACTAAGGGAATTATCAAAGAGAACCCTACATTCGTATTGGTTCTTGGTATGTGCCCTACACTGGGTACTACAACCTCCGCAATTAACGGATTGGGAATGGGACTTGCAACAACATTCGTCCTCATTCTTTCAAATATGGTTATTTCAGCAATTGCAGGCCTCATACCTGGTAAGGTACGTATCCCTTGCTACATTGTTGTAATTGCTGCATTCGTTACTGTTCTTCAGCTTGTGATGCAGGCATATGTTCCAGATTTGTATGCAACGTTGGGATTGTTTATTCCTCTTATTGTTGTGAACTGTATTGTGCTCGGTAGAGCAGAGGCTTTTGCCAACAAGAATTCCATCTTTGATTCAGCTCTCGATGGAATTGGCATAGGACTCGGTTTCGCATGCTCACTTACAGTAATCGGTTTCATAAGGGAGATTCTTGGCGGTCTTGCAGTTTTCGGACACAAGTTCGCTGATGCAGATGGTGCTCTTGCATTCGTGCTTGCACCTGGTGCATTCCTTGTATTGGGTTACCTTATGGTGCTCTTCAACAAGCTTAAAGCTAAAAACTAAGCAAATGTCCAACAGTAAAAGATATTGATTATGGAGTATTTGATAATAATTATTTCAGCTGTATTTGTCAACAATATATTGTTGTCGCAGTTCTTGGGCGTTTGTCCGTTCCTGGGCGTTTCCAATAAGGTTTCTACCGCAACAGGTATGAGTGCTGCAGTATGCTTTGTAGTAGCTATTGCAACTTTGGTTTCATACCTTGTTCAGTACTATATTCTTGTTCCGCTGGACATCACATTCATGCAGACAATCAGTTTCATTCTGGTTATTGCTGCTCTTGTTCAGATGGTTGAGATTATTCTCAAGAAGGTGAGCCCTGCCCTTTATCAGGCACTTGGAATCTTCCTTCCACTTATTACAACCAACTGCGTTGTTCTTGGTGTTGCAATTAACGTTGTATCAAAGGAGTTCGCATTCGGTGGCCCTGCACACATGCTTAACCTTGGCGAGAGCGTTGTTTACGCTCTTTCTTGCGCCATTGGTTATGGTCTTGCAATGATTATTTTCGCTGGTCTTCGCGAGCAGCTTGATCTTGCAAGCGTTCCAAAATCATTCAAGGGTGTTCCTATTGCTCTCATTACAGCAGGTATCCTTGCAATGGCATTCATGGGCTTCAGCGGTCTGGTATAGTAATCAGAAACAACTGATAATTCAAAGCACCTCGCTCGAAAGAGAGCGAGGTGCTTTTTTATCCAGCAGTTGGCCATACACGGGTGTTGGCCGGACACGGGCCACCCGTGTCTGGCCAACTCGGTGCAAAAAAAGCCGGCACTGGAAAGTGTCGGCTTTTGATGTTTGGCTGTTTTGCAACAGCCTATGTAGGATTATTAGTCAACATCCCACCAAACGTTAACCTGAACGTTGTCGTCGCCACCCATACGGGCAACTGCAACTGCAAGGTTCTCAGCGTTTGTTGTCTGCTCATTTGCAGGGTAGTATGCACGCTTGATATATGCAGCAGGAGTGTTGTCGTCAACATCTGCCTGTGATCTCTGGAAGTTAGCATAAACGTTTGCAAATGGAACGAGAGTTGGCTTGTGATACTGTCTGTGGTCTGACCATGCCTCGTATGCGCCCTCAATGAAGCCTGCAATATACTTCTGGGTAATAATCTTATCCAATGATGTATTGCAAGTACCTGCATTGTCGCTCCAAGCTACAGTTGTGCCATATTTGTTGGCAACGGTGCTTGTGATATAGCTGTTTACAACAGATGTTGGGATACCGTAGTCGCTCATGTCAGCTTTGATACCCTCCTCGTAGAAGGCCTGTGCATCACCTGCATTAACAATACCTCTTACAGTTGCAATAGCTTTGAGGAAGCAAAGCTCGCTGTATTTGAATATTGCCCAAGGTTTATCGCAGGTGGTGTAGTGGAATGTTCCAATTGCGGAGTAGTTGGTATCGTAGTCTGCACCACCGTCAATCTCACCGCTGAGGGTTGAGTGGTTTGCGTGACCAGGCTCACTGCCTCTCCACATACCGGTCTTTGTAACATCCTGTACACCGCGCTGTCCAACTGTCTCGAACTGGATAACAGCACGTGGGTCAACCATTGCAGGAGGATTTACTGCGTCAACAATATTCTGCTGAATATTCTTGTTTGCAGCCATGTCTGCAGCTGTTGGCCATGCAACACCACCAAGTCCAACTACAATGTTGTAGTATCCGCTTGACATGTGAACTGTTGAGTGGGTTGAGTTCCTGCCATAATAGAGCGGATTCCAGGTGTAGTCACTGTTTGAAGTTCCACCCATTTTCATAAGTGCTTCGTCAGATTTTGATGTGAACATTCCTGCAGCAAGTGCGGCAGCTGCTTCGGTCTTAGCCTTTGCATTTGCAACGTCAGCTATTCGAATGGCCATTCTGAAACGGAGTGAGTTTGCGAACTTTTTCCATTTGGTAACGTCACCTGAATAAATAAGGTCATAGCTTCCAATGTTTGGTTTGCTTGCATCAAGTGCATTGGCAGCCTCAGCCAACTGAGTGAACATAAGGTTATAAATCTCCTCCTGAGTATCATATTTAGGAGCTCTGGAGTCTTCTGAAGCAGCCTCGCTGTAAGGAACGTCACCAAAGAAATCGGTAACGCGGAGCATAACCCAACATTTCCAGATTTTTGCCATGTTTACAACATTGGAATACTGATATGTATCATCCTCGTATGTGCGGATAATGTTGTTGAGGTCAGAGAGCACACTGTATGACTGATCCCATGGATGTGCTACATCGTTGTTGGTCATATCGTAGTCTGATGCAGACTGTGTAGAGTTTGCATCATACTCGCAGAAGTGTGCAATGGTAATCTGCTCACCTGACTGGTATGTGTTTCTGTAAGCAATTGAACGGCTTACAGCATAAAGAAACTCATTTCGTGGATTAACGTTGTCTGCAGAAGGGCTGTTAGGGCTAACGTTCATCTCCTCGAACTTGCTTGTGCAACTTGTCATCAAAAGAAGGACAGATGCAACAGCAAATACTGATTTAAATATTCTTTTCATAATTGTCTCCTTGTTGATGTTTAGAATGTAACATTAAGGTTGAAACCGAAGCGGCGTGTAGAAGGGAGAGCGCAAGTCTCAACACCCTGTGCAGTGCCGGTTGAGTATGTACACTCAGGATCGTATCCTGGGAGGGCATTGTAGAAGAAGAAGAGGTTGTTTCCAACAACGCTGAACTTCAAACCGCTTATAACGGTACCCTTGAACCACTTCTTAGGGAAGTTGTAACCAAGGCTCATCTCACGCATACGAACGTTTGTAGTGCTGTAGATATAGTGACCTATGTTTCCGTAGAACTGACCATAGTATGAAGTAGGGTCGAGTTCAACTGTGTTAGGAAGGCCTGTGTTAACGTTAACACCGTCACAAACCAAACCCTTTCCTGTAGCGTAGTACTCTGCACGACCAGGGAGAGTTGATTTGGTCTGGCCGTTGCTCTCCATTCTCATCATAGACTGGAGGTACATCTTGCCACCGAATCTGCCATCGATGAGGAAGTAGAAGTCCAAGCCTTTCCAAGAGAGTGTAGATGAGAGTGAACCAACCCAGTCAGGGTTCATGTTGCCCTTGCTTCTGAGAGTTCCGTCTGTAACATACTTACCGTTGTTACCAACGAGCTTGTTACCATTCTCATCAACCTTTATATCATTGGTGTAGATTTCGCCGAATGGCTCGCCAACCTTTGCAACAACGTTGATATTCTGACCCATAGGGTTAGCAAGAACGTATGTGTCAATACCCTCTGTAAGCTCAACAACCTTTGACCAGTTCTTTGTGTAGTTGAATGAGAGTTTCCAGTTCCAATCCTTTGTTTCAATAGGAATTACGTCAACGATGAGCTCAATACCCTTGTTGTTGATTTTACCTGCATTGATATATTTTGCAGAGTATCCTGTTGTAATAGACATAGGAAGAGAGATGATCTGATCCTTGGTTGTCTGATCGTACCATGTAAAGTCAAATCCGAATCTGCCATCGAAGAATCTTGACTCCAAACCAATTTCATAACCGCTCTGGCGCTCAGGTTTGAGCTCTGAATTAGGAAGTGAGCTAGGGAGTGTTGCACCCATAAGGCCATTGTATTGATTTGAAACCATTGACATTGTAGGGTAGAGATTATAAGGGGATGTATCCTTACCTACCTGTGCGTATGCACCTCTCAACTTAGCGTATGTCCACCATGAAGGAACGTTAACGTTGAGTTTGTTCAACATCTCTGTGAAAATCAAACCAAGTGATACTGATGGGTAGAAATATGACCAGTTGCTCTTTGGAAGTGTTGATGACCAGTCGTTACGAGCGGTAATATCCAAATATACATAGCCGTCGTAGTTAGCCTGGAACATTCCATAAACTGACTGAATCTCCTTCTGATATTTGCTGCTTGAAGCGGCAATTACCATACCGTTGCCAATTGTGTAGAGCTCAGGAATGTTGAGACCTGTGGCTGACTCTGAAGTAGCCTGGTTGCTCTGGTGCATGATGTTTCCACCAACGCTGCCTGAGAGGCTGAACTTACCACCGCCAATGTTATCTTTGGCTGCTGTAAGGAGAATGTCTGCATTAGCCTCGGTGAAGGTCTGTGTTGAGATGCTGTAGTAGCCGTCAACGTTAGTTGTACGAAGGCCGTGTCTCTGCCATGTCTCAATGCTCTTTGAGTAGGTGTCAACACCGTAGGTACCCTTAACGTTCAACCAAGGGAGAATCTCATATTTGAGAGATCCGTGAGCTGTTACACGGTTTGTCTTGTCCTTGTTGCCGGTCAAGTGTGTAAGAGCGTATGGGTTCTGGATTGTTGAGAGGAGATTGCCTGTTACAGCGGTGTACCAGTCAAGAATGTTGCCGTTCTCATCAAATATCTCCTTCATGTCGTGAAGGTTGATGCTTCTAGGAGTGTAGATCAACGCGAAGATAGGGTTCAGACCTGATACAGAAAGAGCTGTACGGTTCTCACCCTTCTGGTTAGCGTACTGAATCTTCAACTCAGCTGTGAGCTTAGGAAGAATCTCGGCGCTTACTCTTGCTGTGATGTTGGTCTTGTAGAGACCGTTGCAAGGCATTACACCATTTTGTCTGAGGTTGGAAACGCCGAATCTGTAGGTAGCCTTCTCTGTACCGCCTGAAACGTCAAGAGAGTTTGTCCAAGAGTAACCGGTGTTCATGAAGTCACCGAAGTTGTTGTTCTTGGCCTCCATTGTAATGGTCTCGCCGGTCTTCCATGAAGGAATCTGAGCGCCCATTGCAGGGCCCCAAGATACACGTGAATCAGCAACGTACTCACCGTTTGCGCCCTGGCCGTACTCATTCTGGAACTCAGGCTGGAGAGCAACGTTCTCAAATGTGAAGTTTGAGTTGAAGCTTACCTGAGGTTTCTGACCCTTCTTACCGCTCTTGGTTGTAATGAGAATTACACCGGCACCACCACGTGAACCATAGAGAGCTGCAGCTGAAGGGCCTTTCAATACTGATACTGACTCAATGTCATCAGCATTCAAAAGAGACATACCATCACCATAGTCGGTACCACCCCAAGCCATTCCGTTGGTATCGTCGCAGCCCTGTGAGTTGTCGTAAGGAACACCATCGACAACGATGAGAGGCTGGTTGTTGTTGAGTGAAGACTCACCACGAATAACGATACGGTTAGATCCGCCAGGTGCTGAGGTACCTGTTACCTGCATACCTGCAATCTTACCTGAGAGTGAGGTAACAACGTTGGCAGTACGGTTCTCAATGAGAGCATCGCCCTTAACGTCCTGAACAGCGTATGTAAGGGCTTTCTTCTCCCTCTTCATACCCATAGCGGTTACAACGACGTCCTCGAGGAGAACTGCATCCTCCTGCATCTTTACGTCAACCACTGACTTGTTGTTTACTGGAACAACAACAGTTTCCATACCCATTGTAGAGAACTCGAGAGTTGCATCTTTAGGTGCGTTGATGACATATTTACCGTCAACGTCTGTAGAAACACCTGTGGTTGTACCTTGAATCATTACAAATACGCCTACCATTGGCTCCCCGTTAGGGTCGGTAACTGTACCTGTAACCTTTTCGTTCTGAGCAAAAGCAACGCTTGAAACGAGAAGCGCAGCAGCTGCAAGAACCAATCTGAATGATTTAAGTTTAAACATAGATTGTTTTTTTGGTTAATAAATAAGTTGTTAATTGAATTTTCCGTTCAAAATTTAGTGCAAGCACTATGCTTACAATAAAAAACTTACAAATGTAAAAGGAAAAATGAGAATTGCAATATAACCACTATGTTATATTTGCAAAAATCAACAGATTGTCTCTATCGCCAGGTAGGAAAGCATAAAAAGTTTTTTGGGCAGCCACAGGGATGACGATGAAACATTTTTGTTGCAAAGTGAGGTCCTATCAGGTGCCAAATGGCTCTTTTTTTGATAAAAATGCAGTTTTATGCGGGTAAAAACGCTTTTTTTTCATTTTTCTACCGCTATAGTGAACAACAATGGCCAATGTTTGGTAAATTTGTTCTGCTAAAGTGGATAAAATTCCAAAATAGATAAGGATTTATTTTTTTTACTAACCTAATTTAAGTTCTATGTTCATTAATCATTTAAAATCTTTCAGATTTGTACTGATGAGCATCGCAGCTTTGCTTCTCTCAGTAGGAGTTGCTTCAGCTCAGTCAGTAAAGGTTACTGGTACAGTTACCGATCAGGCCGGTGAGCCTATGGTAGGTGTATTCGTAATGGTTCAGGGAACAACTACAGGTGTATCAACAGATGCAGATGGTAAGTATACCATCAATGCTCCTGCAAAGGGTACATTGGTTTTCTCAGTAATGGGAAGCAAGGATGCTGTAGTTGCTGTAAATAACAAGTCTGTCATCAATGTGACAATGCAGGAGGATGCAGAGGTTCTTGATGACGTTGTTGTAACAGCTATGGGTATCAAGAAAGAGAGAAAAGCTCTTGGATACTCAGTTACTGAAATGAGTTCAAAGGAGCTCCTCAAAAACAAGCAGACCAACGTTGTTAACTCTTTGGCAGGTAAAGTTGCCGGTGTTAACGTAACACAGTCAGGTGGTGCTGCCGGTGCAGGTTCTTCAATCATCATCCGTGGTGGTAACTCAGTAAATGAGAGCCGTGATAACCAGCCTTTGTTCGTTGTTGATGGTATCATCTACGATAACTCAACAGTAAACGGTGGTAACTCAGGTACAGACGGTGTGACCAAGACTGCAACAACCTTCTCAAACCGTGTAATGGATATCAACCCTGAGGATATTGAGAGTATGTCAGTCCTCAAGGGTGCTGCCGCTTCCGCTCTTTACGGTTCACGTGCAGCCGACGGTGTTATTGTGATTACAACCAAGAAGGGTTCTGATGGCCGCGTACAGGTTAACTTCTCAACTAAGTATACCTATTCTGAAGTTACTTCAGGTCCTTCTATTCAGGATGTATATGGTAGAGGTTCATATGATATCAACGGATTCCTTCAGACCGATAAGATCACCTCATCTTGGGGCGATGTTATTACTGGCCAGAAGTATGACAACGTAGCTGACTTCTTCCAGGGAGCAGGTACTTGGGACAACAACTTGAGTGTTTCAGGCGGTACAAAGAATGGTAGCTTCTACCTCTCTGCATCACGTTACGATCAGGATGGTGTTGTTCGCAAGACAGGTTACGACAAGACAACCTTCCGTTTCAACGGTGACCAGAAATACGGCATCATTACAGTAGGTGCAAACGTATCATACTCAGTATCCAACACAAAGAAGACCCTTACTTCATCAGGTCTCTACAGCGGTGGTGGTAACGGTACCATGACAGCGTTGTACGGATGGGCAAGAAATGAGAATATGTCACATTGGTTGAACGAGGATGGAACAAAGTACAGAATGTTCCCAGATCAACCGCTTGCTGATGATGTTGAGAACCCTTACTGGATTATCAACAAGAACAACATGACAGACCGCAACGAGCGTTTCACAGGTGGTATCAATCTCAATGCAAACGTAACAGAGTGGTTGAATATTTCTTACAGAGTAGGTGTTGACTCTTATACTAATGATTCATACACATACATTGCTCCTGGCGCAGCAGCTAAGGATCAGTATCAGAATGGTCGTTTGAGCAAGAGCAAGGTAAGTTACAACTACCTTACCAACAACCTTATGGCAAATGCTCACAAACAGTTTGGTGACTTTGACTTGAACCTCCTTATTGGTGGTACAACAGAGGCTACAAAGAGAGTAAGGCAGAGCCAGTGGGGCTATGACTTCGTTTCTGCAGGTACAATAAGTTTCGGAAATATTCTTGATGAACACAAGTTCTTTACAGAGAGCACCTCACGCAAGAGAATAGTTGGTCTTTACGGTGAGTTCCGTGCTGCTTACAAGAACATTGCTTACTTGACAGTCACAGGACGTAACGACTGGTCATCAACCCTTCCAAAGGCTAATCAGTCTTACTTCTACCCATCATTCAGTGGTTCATTGGTATTCACAGAGCTCTTCGCAAAGAACGACATTCTTACTTTCGGTAAGATCAGAGGTTCTTGGGCAAAGGTAGGTAAGGATGCCGACCCATACTCAACCAATACCTATATGTGGGATGCAAAGGTTGTAAACAAGAACTTTACAGGTACAGGTAACAACTGGACCGGTGGTTCAAGCGCATTGAAGCCTGAGACACAGAAGTCATGGGAAATTGGTGCAGAGTTGAAGTTCTTTGACGGACGTCTCAACATTGATTACACATATTATGATTCAAAGACAGAGGATCAGATTATTCAGCCTCGTCTTGCACAGTCTACAGGTTATATCTTCCTTACTGCAAACTGCGGTTCAGTTCGCAACAGAGGTATGGAGCTCATGATCAGCGGTTCTCCAATTGAGACAAAGAACTTCTCTTGGAACATGACATTGAATATGGCAGGCAATAGAGGTACTCTTGGTGAGTTTATCACAGGTGTTGATATGCTTTATGTAACCGATACTCAGATTGGTGGCGTAAAGTGTGCGTCAATTCCTAATGGAAACTTCCTCGCTCTTACTGGTAACCGTACTCTCAGAGAAGAAGTTGACGGCGTAGAGATAAAGAATGGACGCAAGCAGGTAGATGCTGCTACAGGTCTCTACAAACTTGCAGGTGCGGAGAATAATATTGTAGGTAATCGTGAGCCTAAGTTCACAGGTGGTTTCAGCAATGATTTCCGTTACAAGGATTTCACACTTTCATTCCTCCTCGATTTCCGTGTAGGTGGTGATATTTACAGTGGTACACAGTACTATTTGACAACTCGTGGACAGTCTCTCAGAACCCTGCAGCGTGATGTAGTAACCGTATCCGGTGTAGATTCAAAGACAATGGAGCCTGTTGAGTACACTTATAAGAGAGGTGAAACTTATATAATCAATGGCGTTTCCAAGTCTGGTGCATCTATGATACAGGATTATTGGAGCAACTACTCAAGTGATGCTGCTAACTTCATGACCGACACCAATTGGTTGAAACTCCGTACAATAAGCCTTTCATATGACTTCGGTAACCTCATTAAGGGTCAGTCATTCCTCAAGGGTCTTATTGCTACAGCATCTGCAAACAACCTCTTCACATGGACCAACTACAAGGGTGGTATGGATCCTGAGGTTGCTGCCGTTGGTTCAGGTACTGGTGGATCAGGTTCAGTTGGTTTGGACTACTGCGGTGTTCCTATCCAGAGATCATTCTCATTCGGTGTTAACCTTACATTCTAACAATAAAAGGATAGATATATGAAAAAGATATTACTTAGTTTAATGTGTTTGGCACTCCTTATGGGCACCACATCCTGCAAGGATTGGTTGGACGTCAATACTGACCCAGATAGCCCTAGTGCCGAAACAGCACTAGTTGAAGTACGTCTCCCTTGGATACAGTACTATTTCTCTTACGCAATGGGCAATACCAATTTCCGTGCGAATTGTGTTTCCCAGATGTATATTGGTCATGTATCCCGTTCAGGAAACTATCTTCTTACCAACTGGGATTATATAGATGGCCCTTCAACAACAGCTTACCAGAACTGGTTTACAGGTGGTGCTTCAAACGTTCCTTACCTTATTTCAAAGGCAGAGGCAGAGGGTGCAACACATTATATTGCTGCTGCTGAGGTTGTTAAGGCAATGGGTTCAATCATGATGGTTGACCTGTTTGGAGAGATGCCTTTCGATGAGTCTGCAGACCAGAGTATTCTTGCTCCTCATTATGACGATGGCGACTACACATACGCTGCATGTTTTGACCTTCTTGACGATGCTATTGCAAAGTTTTCTACCTCACAGATAGCTACTGCAACTCCTCTTTCAAAGGGTGATATCTGGTTTGGTGGTGATACCCAGAAGTGGATTAAACTCTGCTATGGCCTAAAGGCAAGGTGGATGATGAACCTCAGCAAGATGAAGAGCGGTGACAGCCAGTACGTATCATTTGATGCCAATGAGATTCGTAACTGTTTGAGCAAGGCTCCTCAGAGTACAGGCGAGGATTTGTATGCTACATACGAAAACGTTGAAACAGCAACTTACAACTACACTGTATCTGATGCATACGGACCTAACACTACTTGGGACTGTGCTGCTTGGGGTTTGAACCAGAGAATCAACAGATGGTATGTTAACCTGCTTACTAATTTTAAGGGAAGCGGTGTAATGGATCCACGTGCTCCTAAACTCATACCTTCATCTATGTATAAAGCAAAACTCAATGCATCAAATGCTGTTGAGAGCTGTGAGTGGCTTATGGATGCCGGAGTTAATGAATATGAGGCTGACAGCCCTATGTTGATGGTCCGCCATAATATAGGTAATATTCCTAACTCTGCTACCCTTATTTTAGCGGATAAGAAGATGTCATACGGTGAGGCTGCTATTGTATCTTATTATGGAAGTGATGACAACTTCATTGCTGCTGCCAAGAAGTATTATTCTGATGATAATGCTACATTTGAAAAGACAGCAAACGGTGTTGTTATCACTTTCCATCCGGGCGCAATGGTTGCTGGTGCTTCAAGTCCTAATCCTGCAAATATTGAGGATATCAAGTATGTTCAGCTTGCTGCTGATGCTTTGTTTGAAAATAATGGTTTCTCAGCCAGTGATATGAACTGCTACAGATCAGCTACAACTGATGGAAAGAGTGCTGGATTTGTTCAGGGAACAGGTACATTCTATACAAGGCCAGATTCTGACAATGACCTCTTCACATACGCTGAGGCTTGCTTCATTGAGGCTGAGCTCGATATGCTCGAGGGTAAGACAGGTGATGCATACAATGCATATATAAAGGGTATCAAGGCTCACTTTGACAGAATGAACCGTAAGCTGAATGAGTGGAAAGGCAAGGGCTGCTGCACTACAGCAAAAGGCTTTGACGTAAGTTTTGCATATGCTCCTATTCCACAGGATGATATTGATACCTATATGGCTTCTGCAGCTGTTTGCCAGAGCTCTTCTCAGATTTCAATGTCACACATCATGATGCAGAAGTTCATTGCAATGGGTCCTATGGCTCAGAACTGGAATGACGTGCGTAAGTATGATTACTACATGAATGGTGTTTACACAGAGATGAAGTGCCCTGCTTACAGGCCAGGTGCTAACTATGATTGGGTTCCAGGAGATAATAACCGTCGTTTCTATCCAAGAAGATGGTTCCATTCATCACATGAGAACAACTACAACCAGACCAACCTTACTGCATCATATGCAAAATATGCAGCAGACGGTATAACCATTACTGGTGGTAGAGATCGTCAGATCCCTTCTATTCCTATTTTCTGGGATAAGAATGCACCAGTTCTTTAGTGGAATTGACTTTAAGTAAGAAAGGCGTCGGATTTCCTCCGACGCCTTTTTCGTATATAAATAAATTTTCTGTCAGTTCTTTATTTCAACAGATTCATATTGAGCTTGAACAGCGAATCAAGAGCAGCTTTGTTCTCGGCCTTTATTGGTTCAGCAGAAGGAGATTCGAGTTTCAGCGGATTAATTGGAGAGCCGTTCTTCCATACGCGGAAATCGAGGTGAGGGCCTGTAGATGTTCCGGTTGATCCTACATAACCAATTATTTGGCCTTGGTGGACGCGGGCGCCTGCTTTTATTCCCTTTCCATATTTTGACAAATGAAGGTATCCTGTAGTGTAGATGCTGTTGTGTCTGATTTTAACGGTTTTACCGCCTCCGCCTGCGTATGAGGCTGAAATTACTGTGCCATCGCCAAGGGCCATTACAGGTGTGCCCATTGGAGCTGCATAATCAACACCGGTGTGAGGACGTACGGTTCCGTGTACGGGGTGTCTGCGGTGGTAACTGAATCCGCTGCTTATGCGGTTGAATTTCAAAGGGGCCTTGAGAAAGGCCTTTCGCATGCTCTCTCCCTTCTCGTTCCAATAGCAGTTCCCTCTATCGCCTTGGTTGAGGTATATGGCATACAGGTTTGTAGTGTCGCGTGTGAAAATGGCGAATTCCACATTTGAAATGGCAATTGTTTCGTTGTCGCAAACACTCTGCTTATATATGGCGCGGAAGCGGTCTCCCTCCTGCAGGCCGAAGAAATCCACGGTCCAGGCATAAATGTCTGCAAGTTCCAAAATAAGAAGAGGGGAGGCTCCGGCATCAATCATATCATTCCAAAGGGAGGTGCGAATGGTCACATCCGAATGCTTTGTCTCAACGGTCACCGGTTTGTCGTAACCCCATATTGCCAGAGAGTCTGCGCATTTGAAAATGGTGGAGTGTATTTTGTTGTGCTGGTAAACAATGTATTCAAGCCTTCTCTCCAAAGAGTCACGAGAGTAGTATGCGTCAACTTTGTTGCCTGCACGGAATTTGTGCACATCAAATAGGGTATCGCTGTGCTTGATTTGGGTGAAACTGTGGGCATCGGAATAATCCATACCCAGGGATTTCATGAAGTTTATGAATGTCACGCCGGACCCAACCTTGGTGCTCACTTTTTCCAGGGTGTCGGTGAGGAATCCCATAGGGGGAATGGAGTCTCTTATTGGTGTTTCTGAATCTGTGTGGTTGTGGTTGCATGAAATAATGCACGCAGCGGCCAGTATTGGCACCAATAGTCGTTTCATAATAAAAGTTTAATTTGAATTTATGGTTGAGATGAGGATTTCCTTGAACTCATCCCGCGCTTCCTTTGAGAGAATCTCACTCTTTATTGGAAGGTAGAAAAGCTTCTCCTTAAGGTCTTTGTTCACATATCTGTTTGAAAGAAGCCTTTTACTATCCTTTTCCGTGGTAATTACAAGGGCCAGAGGGTTATTCTTTGCAGCCTGGCTTATTGATTTTATATCCTTCTGCCCGAAGTTGCGGTGGTCTGCAAATACCAGAGCCTTCTTGAGTGACCAGTTCAGCTCTATATGGTTTACAAAACTTGAACTCTTGGCAATGCCGCTGAATGCAATGGCCTCTTTTGAATATTTGTACCTGGTGTTGCACTCGCTTTGGAATACTCCCTCAGGTTCACCATAATTTATTGAAGAGAAGAATATCTTCTGCTCCGGGTTCAGATTGAGCCTCTTTCTCCATATCTTCTCCTGCGTTGCAGCTGACTCTTGGGCATATGTTTCATTGTATATCCCCTCCAGAGTATCCATTTGAGGCGACTTTGTTACAATAACAATTTGTGCACGCCGTTTCTGCTCGGGAAGGTCTCTGAGCTCTCCAATAGGGAGGAGATTGTCGTTGCATATTGGCCTATTCCACTCTACAAGCAGAATATTCAGGGTCGGTTTCACCTTGCGGTGCTGGAATGCATCGTCAAGCAGAATGACCCATTCCTTTCCATTTATAACGTAGTTCTGTGCAGCGGATGGATTCCACTTTCCTTCAACAGGAATCATCTTCAGCATCTCCATTAACTTTTCAATGCCGGTGCATCTATCTTCACATACGGCAACCGCAACCTGAGGAAACTTCTGCTTGATTTGAAGCGGCTCGTCTCCGCACATCTGAGCTGTATCATTCTCACTAAGCAGATAGAATCCCTTGCTCTTCCTCTTATACCCGCGGCTCAGGACTGCAATGTTGTAGTCGCGGCTGAGCATCTCTATTAACATCTCCGTGTGAGGTGTTTTCCCTGTTCCTCCAACTGTAATGTTACCTATACATATAATAGGTATAGGGAAGCTTCTGCTCTTGAAGCGACCTGTATCATACATCCAGTGCCTTATCTTGAGGGTGAGCCAGTATGGGAAGAGAAATAATCTGCTTTTTATCATAACGAGTAACGTATTCACGAAGTGATACGCAAATTTAACCAATACTTTTTAACTTTTGTTGCTGATGAGAGTATTGGATTGCTCATCATAAACCCCTGACCAGTTTTTCTCTATGAAGTCCAGCAGCTTGAGGACCTCTGTAGGGTTGCATTCAGTTACAAGTTTAAGGCGTGTCTCCTTGAAATTGGGGAGACCTTTGAAATAGCAGCTCAGGTGGCGGCGCATCTCCAGCATTCCTACCCGCTCTCCTTTGAGCTCTATAGACCTGCGATAGTGCTTTTTTGCCAATTCCACCTTCTGGCTTACGGTGAGAGGAGCCATTGGGACTCCGCTATCCAGGTAGTGCCTTATCTCCTTGAATATCCAGGGATGCCCGAAGGTGGCCCTGCCAATCATTATTGCATCCACGCCATACCTGTCAAAGGCATCCTTTGCCTGTTGGGGGGTTGTTATGTCTCCGTTACCTATAATAGGTATATGCATGCGCGGGTTGCGCTTGACTTCACCTATGAGCGACCAGTCGGCGCTTCCCTTGTACATCTGGCATCTTGTGCGGCCGTGTATAGTGAGGGCGCTTATGCCAACATCCTGAAGCCGTTCGGCAAGTTCAACAATTATCTTTGAATTTTCGTCCCAGCCGAGTCTGGTCTTAACGGTTACCGGAAGTTTAACAGCCTCAACAACCCTGCGGGTAATCTCAACCATTTTGTCGGGTTCGCGCATCATTCCGCTGCCGGCTCCACGCCCTGCTATCTTGCTAACAGGACATCCGAAGTTAATGTCAATGAGGTCTGCACCAACTCCGCCCGCTGTTTGGGCTGCCTTTTCAGCAAGCTGCGCCGCACTTACAAGCGCCTCGGGAATATGACCATATATCTGTATTCCAATAGGCTTTTCGTATTCGTATGTCACCATTTTGGCAAAGGACTTGGCCGCATCGTGAACAAGACCATCGGAAGAGACGAATTCGGTGTACATCATATCGGCACCAAACTCCTTGCAGATGTAGCGGAATGAGGCATCCGTAACATCCTCCATTGGAGCCAGGAAAAGTGGCCTGTTGCCGAACTCTATGTTGCCTATCTTCATAATGCAAAGGTAACACTTCCTCTATATTATGGTAACTGCTTCCATTTGTTTTGTTACTTGAATAAAAATAATTATCTTTGCACCCCCTTATTTAGGGAATCGCAACAAAATTAAGTATTAACCTAAAAATCAACACAGTGGATTATCAAAGCTACAAGTCAGTGTTCACTAACGCCCAGACTGCAAAGAAGGAGTGGGTTGTTATTGATGCAACTGATCTGGTATTGGGAAGACTCGCTTCTAGGGTAGCACTTATACTCAGAGGCAAGCACAAGGCCAGCTTCACACCTAATGCTGATTGCGGTGACAATGTAATTATTCTCAACGCATCAAAGGTTCGCCTTACAGGCAAGAAGCTGACAGACAAGGTGTATGTAAGACATACAGGTTATCCCGGCGGGCAGCGTTTTGCAACTCCTAAGGATTTGCTCACACGCAAGCCATTAGCCGTAGTTGAGGAGGCAATCAAACACATGCTTCCTAAGAACAGACTGGGATCGGATCTTTTCCGTAACCTTTACGTTTATGAGGGTTCAGAGCACCCACACGCTGCACAGCAGCCAAAAGTTATTAATTTGAATGAAATTTAATTAAACTGAGCATGGAAGTAATTAACGCCCTTGGAAGACGTAAATCAGCAGTTGCTCGCGTTTATGTAGCCGCAGGAAAAGGCACAATTACAATTAACGGCAGGGATCTTGAGCAGTATTTCTCACTTGATTCTTTGAAGTTCATTGTAAAGCAGCCTCTTGAGGCAACCGGCACATTGGCAAATTTTGATATCAAGGTAAACCTTGCAGGTGGTGGTATCAAAGGTCAGGCTGAGGCTGTTCGTTTAGGTATCTCTAGAGCTCTTTGTGAGATCGATAAAGAGGCCTATCGTTCAATTCTCAAGTCTGCAGGATTCCTCACACGTGATTCACGTGTAGTTGAGAGGAAGAAACCTGGTCAGCCTGGTGCACGTAGACGCTTCCAATTCAGCAAACGTTAGTATTTGCAAGCTGATATTTCTGCACAGGAAGATTTTAAATATGAGGATTTCAGCGTGAACTACCTAATATTGTCTTTCTGCGGAAAATTGGCGGGACCGGAAGAAGTTTCCGCTACCCGCAATTGAAGAAAAGAGATTTAAACAATTAAAAAAAAGAAACAATGCCTAACACAAATTTCCAAGATTTACTTGATGCAGGTTGTCATTTTGGTCATTTGAAAAGAAAATGGAATCCTAAGATGGCTCCATATATATTCATGGAGAAGAACGGGATTCATATTATTGACTTGCATAAGACCGCACTCAAGATAGATGAGGCTGCAAACATAATGAAACAGCTTGCACGCGCAGGCCGCAAAGTATTGTTTGTTGCCACAAAAAAACAGGCCAAAGAGATAGTAGCTGAGAAGGCAAAGGCAGTTAACATGCCTTATGTTACTGAGCGTTGGCCAGGTGGAATGCTTACTAACTTCCCTACAATTCGCAAGGCAGTTAAGAAGATGAACACCATTGACAAGATGATTGCTGACGGTACCTTTGAGACTCTTGCAAAGAGAGAGAAACTTCAGATTACCCGTCAGAGAGCAAAATTGGAGAAGAACCTCGGTTCTATTGCCGACCTTAACCGTCTTCCATCAGCTGTATTCGTAGTTGATGTTCAGAAGGAGGCTAATGCAGTTAAGGAGGCTAACCGTTTGAGCATACCGGTTATCGCTATGGTTGATACATGTTGCGATCCAACCCCAATTGATTATGTTATTCCTGCAAACGATGACGCAGCTAAGTCAATAGCTGTTGTTATGGATGCACTTTGCGCAGCAATTGCTGAAGGCCTTGAGGAGAGAAGAGTAGAGAAGGAGAAAGAGGTTAAGGATGAGGCTGCCCAGAGCAAGGAGAACGATGCACCGGTAGGCAAGAAGCTCAGACCAAGAAAGTCTGCAAAGCCAGCAGTTGAGGCAGCAGAGCAGCAGGCTGAGGAGAAACCAGAAGAGAAATAATTTAAAAGATACGGACTATGGAAATTAAAGCAGCAGACGTAGCAAAGTTGCGTAAATTGACTGGTGCCGGCATGATGGATTGCAAGAAGGCTCTTGTAGAGGCTGAAGGCGATTTCAACAGGGCACAGGAGATTATCCGTGAGAAGGGTAAACTCGTTGCAGCAAAGCGTTCAGACAGGGAGACCACAGAGGGCGCTGTTGTTGTAAAGGTGAATGCTGACAACACCAAGGGTGTTATTGTATGCCTTGGTTGTGAGACAGACTTCGTATCTAAGAACGAGGAGTTCCAGAGCCTTGTAAATGCAATTGCAGAGGTTGCAGCAAAGGCTCTTCCTGCAACAAAGGAGGAACTTCTTGCATGCAAGATGGGTGACGGTACCGTTGAGGATGCCATTACTCAGCAAACAGGTAAGAGCGGTGAGAAGCATCAGCTCGTTGCCTATGCAAAACTCGAGGCAGCTTACATTGCTTCATACGTTCACACAATCAACGGCAAGCTCGGCGCTATTGTAGCTTTCAACAAGGCTATTCCGGCTGAGGTTGGTAAGGGCGTTGCAATGCAGGTTGTATCAATGAACCCTGTATCTGTTGCTGCAGCTGACTGCCCTGCAGAGGTTGTTGAGAACGAGAGAACAGTTGCAATTGAGAAGACAAAAGAGGAGCAGATAAACAAGGCAGTTGAGGCAGCTTTGAAGAAAGCAGGCATCAACCCTGCACACTGCGATTCTGAGGACCACATTGAGTCAAACACAGCCAAGGGATGGCTTACACCTGAGCAGGCAGCTCAGGCTCGTGAGATCAAGACCAGAGTTGCAGCTGAGAAGGCCGCATCTCTCCCTGCAGCTATGATTGAGAACATTGTTAAGGGCCGTATTCAGAAGTTCTTCAAGGAGAATACTCTTGAGGAGCAGGAGTACCAGATGGGCGACGGTAAGGTTTCTGTAAAGGAGGCTATTGCTGCTGCAGACAAGGAGGCTAAGGTTCTCTCATTCTTCAGAGCATCTTTGAATGACTAACGGTTTGCCGTTGGTATATTCATACATAATGAAAAGGATGGCACATTGTTTGTGGCCATCCTTTTTCTATCTTTGCACTCTCAAAACGAAATCTAAAGTTGATTCAATTAATATACAGGATGAAAAAATTATTGGTATTACTTTCAATTATTGCTGTTGCATTGGCCTCTTGTACTTCAAGCAGCGGTGGCGGGGATTATAAGACAAAGAATCTTACCTACATATTCAATCAGGGCAACTATACTGAGCAGAATGGTGAGATTTCCATTTATGAGGAGGAGACATCAGATATATCCAACAGAGTGTTTTCTCAGGTGAACAGGTTTGATTTGGGGGCAATTATTATGGATGCTGTTTCAACCTCAGCAGGTACGGGTTTCCTTATCTGTGCCAATCCCGACAAGATTATTCCGGTAAACCTCCTTACAGTGAAGGCCTATTCCGATGGTATCAAACAGGGTGTTTCAAATCCAAGAAATGCAGCTCTGGCAGGCAACAACTATTTGTGTGTGACAAATGCTGGCATTGATGTGGATACTGAGGGCGGCACATACGATTATACCAATGGAACTCTTGCCGTCTATTCTGTGAACGACCTCAGCTATTTGGGATCAGTTACAATTGGAGCCAATGTGCAGGGTGTGGTAACAGATGGTGAGCAGACAGCATACGTGGCTTATAAAGATGGCATTGCCGTTGTGCAGATAGATGGTCTCAAGGTTACGGAAACATACGTTGATGATACATATACAGGCTCACCAAAGCAGATAGTTCGTATAGATGAGAAATTGTACATATCATATCCGTACGAGGGAATAGTTGTTGTTGATCCTGACAAGATGAAATGCGTTGCCAGATACAACGGCCCAATTGATTATGATGGAATCCTTGTAGTAGATGCAAAGAAGAATCTCTATACGCTTTCAACTACATACAATCCAGACTATACCGTGAGCAGTTCAAAGGTTTATATGGTAAAGGGAAATGGAGATTTCCAGGAGCTCTATTCAGGAGAGCATGTTACTGCATTCAGTGTCATTCCTTTTACAAATCATCCTGTTGTGGCTGAGTGCAATGATTACGTTACCAACTCAACCATAAAGATTCTTGATGCGGATGGCAGGGTTCTTGATAGTAAAAGTGTTGGCATAGGTGCATTCAAATTCATCTTCTGCACCTATCTTTCTGAGTAACAGCTTTCAAAGTCAGAAATTTAAAACGAAAAAAATGCTGCCGTAACTTCGGCAGCATTTTTTTCCGTACCCAGAGCCGGGATCGAACCGGCATGCCTCGCGGCACTGGTGTTTGAGACCAGCGCGTCTACCTATTCCGCCATCTGGGCATAATCTCAGGCTCACGCTTGGGAGTGCAAAAGTAACATAATTTTACTTACTTCCAAAATTAATAAGTACCTTTGTATATATGCGTGCCACTGTAACAAACTGGCTGATATTGCATTGTATGAATTATTAATAACGTTAACATTATGTTCAGTAAAGAGGTTTACATAAAGAGAAGAGCTAGGTTGCTCAAGGATCTTCAATCAAATTGTGGAAACAAGGAAGGAAATATAATTCTTCTTCTTGCCAATAATGAGGCACCAAGAAACTATAGCGGCAATACTTATGACTTCCGTCAGGACAGTACCTTCCTCTATTTCTGCGGCTTGAACGACCAGGCCGAGGGTTTTGCACTTGTCATAGATTGTGACAACAACAGGGAGATTCTCTTTGGCAATGATGTGGATATGGATGACATCATTTGGATGGGGCCTCAACCATCGGTTGTGGAGCGTGCGGCTTCCGTTGGAATTGAGTCAAGCAAGCCTTTCTCGCAGTTGAAGGAGTATATCTCTTCAAAGGTGAAATCTGGGGCAAGAATACACTATTTGCCTCCATACAGATATGACAACATGATTCTGCTGAGTGAATTGCTTGGCAAGCCGGTAACTGAACTTAAAGGTGGTATGTCTGTTGAACTTATTGAGGCTGTTGTTGCTCAGAGAGTCATTAAAGATGAAAACGAAATAGCGCAGATGGACCACGCCTGCAATATAGGCTATCAAATGCATTACCAAGCAATGAGCAGTGCACGTCTTGGAATGGTTGAGCAGGAGCTGGTTGGAGTGGCTGAGGGAATAGCGCACAAGTATGGTGCTGGTGTCTCTTTCCCTACCATTCTCTCACAGAATGGAGAGACAATGCATAACCATAAGCACGGACAGATTCTTACGGATGGGCGTCTTGTTGTAATGGATGCCGGTGCCGAGGCTATGAGCAACTATTGCTCAGATTTTACAAGAACATTCCCAAGCAGCGGAAAGTTCAATCAGAGGCAGAAGGATATTTATAATATTGTTGTTGATGCAAACAACTTGGCACAAAAGCTCTCAAAACCTGGAATCCTTTACAAAGAGGTTCATCTGGCTGTGGCTCGACTTATTACTGAGGGACTCAAAGGGGTAGGACTTATGAAGGGTGACGTTGATCAAGCTGTTGCATCGGGAGCGCATGCACTCTTCTTCCCTCACGGGCTTGGGCACAATATAGGTCTTGACGTTCACGACATGGAGGATCTTGGAGAGAAGTATGTGGGATACAACCAGTATATTGAGCGCTCAACACAGTTCGGCCTCAGTGCATTGAGAATGGCACGTACTCTTGAACCTGGAATGGTAGTTTCCGATGAACCGGGTATCTATTTCATACCAGCTCTCATTGATCAGTGGAGAGCTGCAGGAACCAACAAGGAGTTCATCAACTTTGACAAGGTTGAGACATACAAGGATTTCGGCGGAATACGTCTTGAGGATGATGTCCTCATAACAAAGGACGGTTGCAGACTTTTGGGAGACAAACGCCTTCCTATTACAGTTGAAGAGGTAGAGGAAGCTATGAAGCACTAAACTTCATCTCTATATCTCAAATCACAATTATTGCATTACGAAGACAAATTAATTTTCATCAGGCAGGTAAGAAAATATCTTACTGTCTCCAAAATTAATTATGCACTTTGATGTTGGGCAATTCTTAAGGTATGATTCTTCATCTGAAGTAGTAACTTGCCAATAGCCGTAACTACCATCAAATGTGGCTTTTGTTTCTATAGAAAATGCAGCATCCTTCTTATACCATCCGGCAACTTTTTCCAAGTAAAAACGTCTTATTGCTCGTACCTCAACTTCCCATTCTTTGAGCGCAGTGTTCGACGGCTCATAAAAGTAGACGCTACCCTTTCCGATTTTGTTCAAAAAAAATTGAATATTATTATATGTTGATATCCTTGAATTCTGTGTTGAAATGAATGTTTATATAGGGCTATGGTGAACTTCAATGTGATTGATAAGAATTATTCCATGGTATTAATGAACAAATTCAAAGCGTACTCTGGGGGATTGTATTCTTCTTGACTCAGTTCAAAAAATGGCAACAGATAACTAAAGATGCTGCAAATTATTTGAAGTCAAATAATCTAAAAGAAGAACGGCATCCTGAATGCCGTAAATGGTAACATTCTTTCGACCAAAAACAGCTAACATACATTCATTTTAGTCAAAGCTTTTTTCGGGGACTATATATGTTTTGTACAAAAGGCGACTTTGAGCGCGGCATGGCGGAAACGGGGAAAAACGCGAGGACTGTTTGAGCAACGTTAGGCTTGCCGCAGGCAAGACTAAGAGTGCGAGTTCCGCAGCGTCCCGTTGTAGCAATGCCTTCCCGGCGCTCAACCGGAGCCGTTGGACAAAATATATGTAGAACCCAAACATTTCCCCAAAAAGGCATTCGTAATTACACCTGCTCTATGATTTTGCGGGCTTGGGATACCTTTTCAGAAAGGAGAGTGTCGGAGTCGGCCTCGCAGATGAAGCGAAGGTATGGCTCGGTGTTCGATGGACGTACATTGAACCACCAGTGAGGGAACTCAACTCTGTAGCCGTCAAAGTCCATGACTGCACCCGGGGTCTCCTGTGAGGTGAAGTGCTCCTTGAGGGCATCCATTGCCTCCTGCTTGCGATCAAGTTTGAAGTTGATTTCGCCGCTGTTGCGGTACCTCTCTATTTCAGCTATGGCCTGGCTGAAGGTTTTTCCGTTGCGGTGCAGAGCAGAGACAATATTCAGGACAATGAGTGAGGCCATGATTCCACTGTCGGAGTAGAAGAACTCCTTGAAATAGTAGTGGCCCGCAAGCTCTCCCCCAAAGAGACCATCAATTTCACGAAGCTTCTTTGCCGCGAATGCACGTCCAACCTTCCATGTGTACATCTTTGCACCATAGCGGCTCAGATACTCTCCAACAGCCTTGCTGCTGCGGATGTCCTGTATTACGGTAGGATTTTCGTTCATTCCACGCATCTCATACCAGTAGCGACCCATAAGGGCTATAATAAGATCCGGTGATATGAAGCGGCCGTTCTCGTCTGTGAACATTACACGGTCGGCGTCACCATCGTATATTACTCCAAGGTCAGCACCAATACGTGACACCTCAGCCTGAAGCATCTTTATGTTCTCTGCAATGAGAGGGTTCGGCTCGTGATTAGGGAATGTCCCATCTATAGTGTCACATATGTATGAGAACTCCCCACCGCAACTGCCAAGTATATCCTTTATTACAAGCGCACTCATTCCGTTTGAAAGGTCAACGGCAACTTTAAGTGCGGAAAAGTCCGCGCAGTATTTCTGCATGAACTTTTTGTACTCCGGTTTTATGTCCAGGAATTCAACTCTGCCTTTTGTTGCAACAGGCAGGCATTCAACGCCACTCTCTATCCACTCCTTTATGGTACCAAGTCCAGTGTCAAGTCCAACGGGAAGAGCGTTGGTGGTTGATACCTTCATTCCGTTGTATTCGCGTGGATTGTGGGAAGCGGTAATCTGAACAGATGCCTTGAAACCATACTGCGCAGTTGCAAAATAGACCATAGGTGTTGTAGAGAGACCTATGTCAACAATATTGGCACCCGCGTCGGTGACTCCCTCAACAAGAGCATCCCTGATTTCGTCGGAAGATACGCGGGCATCCCTGCCAACCAGAACTTTGTCCGTTTCCAGCAACCTTGGCAGAAAATAACCCACTTTATATGCGGTTTCCCTATTGAAGTCAACGTTATAGACTCCTCTGATGTCGTAAGCGTGAAATGCTCCCATAGAAATGTGATTGTAGTATGGTTATGATATTTGTACTATGCCACTGATGTGCAGCAAGAACGCTATTTGCGCCCAGCGGCAGTTACAGTCTTGTACGATGTCCTGACCTTTCCGCTCTGCAGTTTGGTCAGTTTGGCTCCAATAAGCTTGCGGCGAATAGGAGAGATGCGGTCAACGAACATGTGGCCGTTGAGGTGGTCGAGTTCGTGCTCAACCATTCTGCAGCCGAATCCGTCGTATGTCTCCTTCACCTTCTCAAGATTCTCGTTGTAATACTCAACGGTAATGATCTTTGGCCTTGTAACATCGCAGTGAATGTCAGGTACGCTCAGGCAACCTTCAGAGTATTCAGCTGTTTCAGAACTCTCTTCAAGAACCTCAGGATTGATCATTATTTTCTTGAACTCCTTGAGCTGGGGCATATCATCGGCAAGGCCGGTGCCATCTACAATGAGAATTCTCTTGCTCACACCTACCTGCGGGGCCGCAATGCCAACTCCATCGGCATGTTTCATAGTCTGATACATATTCTCAATGAACTCCCTGAGCTCCTTGAGCTTCTCCTCATTGCCCTTTATCTGTTCAATTTCAACCGGAGCCGCCATCTCGCGCAGAACTCCTGTGCCATACACGTATATAGGTAGTAACATATTTTTATATTTTTTTCTACTGCGATAGTGAATTCTTCCTCTTCCTACTGCTCCTTTCTGCGGTCGAGCCAGCTCTGGAGTATGAGCGCGGCACTTACCTTGTCAACTGCCCCCTTTACGCGGCGCTCACTCTTCTTGACGCCACCGGCAATCATTGCCTGCATTGCCAGTTGTGATGTGAAGCGTTCATCCTCCTTTACAACAGGTGTGTCAGGGAAGGCCTTTGCAAGCTGCTTGAGGAAAATATCCACGTCCGCAGCTGCCTCCGACGGCTTGTTGTTCAGATTCATTGGGTAGCCCACCACAAAGCGCACAACCTTCTCATTTTGGGCGTAATTTTTGAGATAATCAATTATCTTTGCAGAATGTACAGTTTCCAGTGCGGATGCGAATATTCCAAGAGGGTCGCTTACTGCAACTCCAACGCGTTTTCGTCCGTAGTCTATTCCAATGATTCTGTCCATTTTTTAGAGCTTGAAACTGCAGAACTGTGCTGCAGCCAGGTTCGAATAACAAAGATATTGAAATTAAGTGAAGAATTGAAATGAAACCGAGCATGAAATTGTTTTCGTGGGTGCGTAAAAACGGGAAGGGCGAGAAGACTTCACCACAGAAGTTTTCAATGTCTTTGAGGAATATTACAACTGAAAAGGATATTCTCTCGTTGAAGTTCACCATTAGAGAGTTGACCATACTTGTTACGACCTTGGTTGTATTCTTCAGCGCTTTTCTCATATGCATTATAGCATTTACTCCATTGAGGGAGTTTATTCCCGGTTATCCTAACGCAAAAAGCCGAAATGATCTGGTACGCAATGCATTTGTCATAGATTCTCTTACAAGGGAGATGAAACTATGGCAACTGCAAATGGCGAATATCCAGAGAATAGCGGTTGGGCAGGAGCCTTACGAAATAGACAGCATGTTGTTGATTACCGGCTTTGGAGACACACTTGACATAGCGTCAAAGGAGAGTATGGCTGCTGCCGATTCAACCTTGCGCTCTGTGGTGGAGAGGGAGGATGAAAGCCTTGCCAAGAAGGAGAAATCAGAGATATTCAAGGAGTTGGTTGATATGCATCTTTCACCCCCAGCATCAGGCCATGTAATCAGAGATTTTACTGCTGATCATCCATCGGTTGAAGTTACGGTTCATGAGAACAGCGTTGTCTTTGCCACCTTCGATGGCACCATGATAAGTGCTGACTTCATTGAGGGTAAGGGATATGCCATTCAAATACAGCATCCAGGCAATCTCGTATCTGTTTACAGGAATAATGTGCAGCTTTTGAAGAACCCTGGAGATGCTGTAACTGCCGGAATGCCTATAGCAATTATGGGCTCAATGACAGGAAAGGGCGGCGGAGGAAACCTGCAGTTTGAACTCTGGTACAACGGTGTTGCCGTAAATCCTACTGATTATATGAAATTCTGATGCATTTATGGAGAAGGGAAAGAGAAGGGTAGCAATATTCGGTTCAACAGGTTCAATTGGAACACAGGCTCTTGATGTCATTTCACAGCATCCTGAGCTCTTTGAAGTTGAGGTGCTCACAGCCAATTCCCAGTGGGAAATGCTTGCTGCGCAGGCCCGCAAGTTCAATCCAAACGCGGTTGTAATATGCAATGAGGAGCACTACAGCGCCCTCAACAGCGCCCTTTCAAATAGTGACGTAAAGGTTTTTGCCGGTATGCAGTCGGTCGTTGACCTGGCATGCAGTGACAATATTGACATTGTTGTTGCCGCAATGGTTGGCTTCAGCGGTCTCAGGTCAACTATGGCAGCAATAAAGGCGGGCAAGACCATTGCACTGGCCAACAAGGAGACACTGGTTGCGGCCGGGCACATTGTTACAAAACTATCGTCAAGGTATGACGCCCCAATAATTCCGGTTGATTCGGAGCATTCGGCCATTTTCCAGTCTATTCAGGGAGAGGGTTGTCCGTGGTGTCCGCCTTTCTCATACAAGGCGGAGGGTATGGCTGTTCCGCCAATTGAGAAGCTGGTTCTCACTGCATCGGGAGGCCCTTTCAGGGAGTGGAAGAGGGAGGATATTGAGAAGGCTACTGCCTCACAGGCGCTGAAGCATCCTAATTGGAATATGGGTGCCAAGGTTACAATTGATTCGGCCAGCATGCTCAACAAGGGCCTTGAAATTATGGAGGCGAGCTGGCTCTTCAATGTGCCGGTTGAGAAGATTGAGGTGGTTGTGCATCCGCAGTCAATAGTGCACTCAATGGTTCAGTTCACCGACGGGTCGCTCAAGGCGCAGCTGGGATTCCCCGATATGAGGGTTCCAATTGGGTATGCGCTAACCTATCCGCATAGAAGAGGGTTGAATACCAGTAGAATAAGTTTTCCGGAGCTTTCACAGCTCACATTCTTCAAGCCGGATCTTGAGAAGTTCCCGTGCCTTGCACTTGCATACAGGGCTCAGGGAAGGGGTGGTTCACTGCCTTGCACAATGAACGGGGCCAATGAGGTTGCGGTGGCAATGTTTCTTAAGGATATGATACCGTTTGGGGCAATCCCTCATATCATAGAGGAGAGTATGGATGTTGCCGCATTTGTGGAGAGCCCTTCGCTTGATGATATTTTTGAGGCTGACAGGGAGGCCAGGCGCATTGCTGCTGATGTTGGGAGAAGATTCAGATTGTGATGAAATATACTTGAGTCAACAGATGTTGTGAGGTTCTCTTCCGGATGCGTCTGTTGAGGAATTTTGAATAATAAGAAGTTAGAGGATATATGGAAGTTTTTTTGAAAATAGTGCAGTTGGTTCTGGCGTTGAGCCTTCTTGTGCTCGTGCATGAGTTCGGCCACTTTATTTTTGCCAAGCTGTTTGGAATGAAGGTTGACAAGTTCTATCTCTTTTTCGACCCTTGGTTCTCGGTGGCGAAATACAAGCCAAAGAATTCTGATACTGAATATGGCATAGGGTGGCTGCCTCTTGGCGGTTACTGCAAGATTGCCGGAATGATAGATGAGAGCATGGACAAGGAGGCCCTCAAGAAGGAGCCGCAGCCTTGGGAGTTCAGGGCCAAACCTGCCTGGCAGAGATTCTTTGTTCTCTTTGGAGGTGTGCTTTTCAATTTGATTCTGGCTATTGTCCTTTACGGTTCAATTCTCTTTTCGTGGGGCGAGTCTTACATAAAGAACAGCGATGTTACAACCGGTGCGGCGGTGAACAAGGTTGCATACGATATAGGTTTCCGCAATGGAGACAAAATAGTGTCGGTCAATGGAGTTGAACCTGATGATTTTGCCCAGATACACGCCATGATCATAAGGAGCCAGGCAAAGGAGGTGAAGGTGCTCAGAAATGGAGAGGTGATATCAATATTCATTGATCCTGTATTTATGCCTGCCATGTTGAATGGAGGTAAAATGTTCGAGTATGGAATACCTTTCGTAATTGATTCGGTGGCAGCCGATTCACCTAACGTGGCTGCCGGTTTCCTGAAGGGTGATGTCATTTCAATGGTTGATTCTACGGCAATGCCATTCTTCAATGAGGTCTCTGAATATCTTCAGAAACGTCCTGACTCACGTGTTGAGATTGCTGTTTTGAGAGATTCCAGCAAAGTGGCTGAAGGGAAGAAGGAGGTTGTTCTGGAGGCCGTAACTGATTCTTTGGGAAGGATTGGCGTTTTTGCAGATGCGAATCTTGAGGACTTCTACAAGATAACAACAAGGGAGTACTCACTCTTTGCGGCAATTACGGCAGGTTTCAACAAGGCCATTTCAACAGTTGCCAACTACTGGCAGGAGCTCAAGCTCATAGTCAAGCCTGAGACCGGGGCATACAAGTCGGTTGGAAGTTTCATTGCCATAGGTTCGCTCTTCCCAGGGTCGTGGAACTGGTTCTTCTTCTGGAATATCTGCGCGTTCCTCTCAATTATTCTTGCAGTAATGAACATTCTGCCTATTCCTGCCCTTGACGGCGGCCATATACTCTTCACACTCTTTGAAATGGTAACAGGAAAGAAACCTTCGGACAAGTTTCTTGAGGTGGCGCAGACCGTGGGCATGGTCATACTCATACTGCTTATGGTATTTGCCTTCGGAAACGATATTTTCCGTCTTTTCAAATAGCTAAAGGGTTGGATTCAAGCGGGAAAGCACGATTTTTGCAAAGTGAATGTTAAACTTAGAATCATGAAGGGAATTTTTAACACTCTGAGAATGGCCGGTGCCGCAGTAGCTTCGCTGGTTATGATTTTTACGGCGGTATCATGTGGCAATGATGCATCAACTCTGCTCAGGCAAGCCAGTGGCAAAGCGGGCGAGGTAATAGTTGTGTGCGGCAAGGGTTATTGGGAGGGGGATGTTGGTGGAGCCATAAGGGATCTCCTTGCGGCCGATTACCCATCTCTTCCTCAGAGGGAGGCCTCATTCGATCTGATAAATGTCCCTGACAATATGTTCACCGATATGTTCCGCACTCACAGGAATCTTGTAATGGTGAAGATATCCAAGGATGAAAGTGAGGCCAAAATGGGAATCAGAAACGATGTATGGTCAACGCCACAGACAATTGTAACCATAACGGCAGGTAGTGCCGAGCAGGCAATTTCGCTTATTAAGAGCGATGGGGAGAAACTCTTCAATGCCATAGAGCAGGCAGAGAGGAACAGAATCATTCGCAGTTCAAAGAGGTACGAGGAGGTTAGTCTGAGGAATACCGTTACAAAGATGCTTGGCGGCTCTCCATATTTCCCTTCCGGCTATTCATTGAAGAAGATGACAGATGATTTCATTTGGATTTCATACGAGACATCCTATACAAATCAGGGATTCTTTGCATATAGAATAGACATATCGGATCTTGTCAAACATAATGCCGGTGGGGTTCCGGATATTACACTTGAAATGCTTATTGCAGCCAGGAACATTATTCTTGAGCGAAATGTTCCGGGAATGTTTGAGGGAACATATATGACCACCGCATCCGGTGAGGAGCAGGCGCCATCCCTGAAGTGGATGAAGTATAAGGGGAGGGATTTCGGAGAGATACGCGGACTCTGGGAGGTTCAGAACGACTTTATGGGAGGTCCTTTTGTACAGCACGTATTCTATGACAAGGATGGGCAGAGCCTCATAGTTCTTGAAGGTTTTGTTTATGCTCCAAAGTACGATAAGAGAAACTACCTCCGCCAGTTGGAGGCCATACTCTACTCCTTTGAGTGGGAGGAGGAGTTTAACAAGTAGTGCCATAGTTTCTTAGGGTCATTATTTTTTGCAGGAGAATTTTTTTTTCATATCTTTGCAGTCCTTTGGTGGGTTCGTCTAAAGGCTAGGACTCAAGATTTTCATTCTTGCAATAGGGGTTCGATTCCCCTACCCACTACCATAAAGAAAATATTAAAAAATTATAAACAATGGCAAATCATGCATCAGCAGACAAGCGTACCCGTCAGAATGAGGCACGCAGACTGCACAACAAGTACTATGTAAAGACAACCCGTAATGCAGTTAAGGCATTGCGCAACACAACTGACAAAACAGCAGCAGAGGCTCTTCTTCCAAAGGTTTATGCAATGTTGGACAAACTCGCAAAGACCAATGTGATTCACAAGAACAAAGCTGCCAACCTCAAGAGCGGTCTTGCAAAATTCGTAAACGCTCTCTAGCAGTTGCACTTGCCCGCAAGGGCTTCAGCTTTACATAAGGAGCCAGGCTCCTCATTACAGATAACCTCCCCAAGGTAACTTGTGGGAGGTATTTTTATCCCTTCCGCAAAATGTTGGAAATTTTAATATCACGGAAAAGGAATGGATAATGGGAATTTACCTCTGCCTGAAGGGCAGTTGAACCAGAGAATGGGGGATTTGCCCTCCGATGAAAAACCAAGGGAGAGGCTTATGCGCCACGGTGCTTCGGTATTGAGCAACAGCGAGCTTCTGGCCGTTCTCCTCAGATGCGGCACGCGGTATGAAAACGTACTCCAGATGAGCAGGAGAATACTTGGCGAGTGCGGTAATTCACTCTCAGTATTGAGGGGAATGGAGCCTGGGCAGTTATGTGCATTCGGCGGCATAGGGCCTGAAAAGGCATCCACACTGGCGGCTGCTTTTGAACTGGCAGCACGTTCCAATAGAGAAGGCCATGAGAATGGTGCTGTAATAAGAGGAGCCAAGGATGTTGAAGCCCTCATGGCTCCGCTCATTGCTCACCTTAACCATGAGGAGTGCTGGGCAATTTATCTGAATAAAGGAAACAAGATTGTTTCTTACGAGCGGATTTCCAGTGGTGGAATGGGAGCAACCGTTGTTGATTCCAGAATTATAATACGACATGCAATTTCAAAGGGAGCAACGGCATTTGTTCTGGTTCACAATCACCCCTCCGGAAACGCTTCTCCGGGTGAGGCGGATATCAGGCAGACGCAAAGGTTAATGGAGGCGGCCTCCACCTGTGACATATCGCTTCTTGATCATGTTGTCATTTCGCGATGCGGCAGCTTCAGCTTCCTTGAAAACGGAGTGCTCAAGTGATCCTATTTGGCGAACTTCAGGAGATTGTTCAGATGTTTGCTCTTGCTCCTGGAACCGAGGTTGTAGCTTATTGTTGCAGGAATTGTGCTGCTGCTCATAAGTGACGAGAGCGAAGCGTCCCCCGACGATATGCTCTGTATAATATCTGACGCCGCGGTAAGCGATGTAAGTTTTGTATTCAGCGGCATGCTGACTTTTCCTTTGAATCCTGCAGGAATCTCAATTGGGGAATTCAGCGTGAACTGCGCAATTTCAACGTCATTGTGTATTACTGACCCCTCAATGGAGGTTATTTCAAGATTCTTTGCTGTTGGGTTGCTCACCGGCATGCCAAGTGTTACAAGTGCTCCGGTGAACGAGGTCATCTGAATGTTTTCAAACTCAGGTTTGCCAACCGACATCTTTGTAATGTCGCTGCATGAAGTAAGTGTCAGCGCTGCAATGGCAGCAAAAAGAAAAAGCCTTGAAAAGCCTCTTTTAATATGGTTTCCAATCATACTCAGTTTCATTTTTTACAAAAATAGTAAAAATAAAGGAATATGCTCCCTGAGCGGGCATGGGCGAGATTTCATCATCTTCTTGCTTTTGTTTTTTTGCTATATTTGCAAGTTAAGACAATAAACAACAGAGGTGAACAGCAGAGATTTCAAATCAGTAAGGCCGGTTCTCAATCCGGATGCCAGGCAGCTTTTCATAGAGACTTACGGCTGCCAGATGAATGTGAACGACAGTGAGGTGGTTCTCTCGCTCCTGCAGGATGCGGGCTACTCTCTGTGCCATTCCATGGAGCAGGCCGATGTCATTCTTGTGAACACCTGCTCAATAAGGGATAATGCGGAGCAGAGAATCTGGGGCCGCCTCGATGCTTTTTTGCAGGTAAAGAAAAAATCCGCCAAACCTATGGTGATAGGTGTTCTCGGCTGTATGGCGCAGAGGCTTAAGGAGAAACTGCTTGAGCATCCTGCCGTTAATCTGGTTGCCGGTCCTGATTCGTACAGAAACCTTCCGAAAATGCTGGAGGTGATTTTTGCAAACCTTGTAAAGGGCTCATGCAAAGCGGAGGCTGCCTTGGAGCAGGTTCCCGATGGAGTGGAGTGCAATACCGGAAACAAGATGGCAATGACAATGCTCTCCAGAGAGGAGACATACGCTGACATCAATCCGGTGAGGCTCGATGAGAATGGTGTTACAGCATTCATCTCCATTATGAGGGGCTGTAACAATATGTGCTCATACTGTGTTGTTCCATATACCAGGGGTGCCGAAAGAAGCCGCGACCCCAAGAGCATTGTGCAGGAGGCTGCAACGCTTTTCGGCGCTGGATACAAGGAGGTATGTCTGCTTGGCCAGAATGTGGATTCATATCGCTGGACCGACCCGCAGAACCCCACCAGCAGCGTGAATTTCGCACAGCTGCTTGAACTTGTGGCACTTGTTGACCCTGAACTGAGGGTAAGGTTCTCCACATCGCACCCAAAGGATATGAGCAATGGAGTGCTCTATACAATGGCAATGTATCCGAACATATGCAACTTCATACATCTTCCGGTTCAGAGCGGAAGCAACCGTATGCTTGAGCATATGAACAGAAAATACACCAGAGAAAAATATCTTGAGAGAATTGCGAAAATAAGGGAGATAATTCCCGACTGCGCCATTGGAACAGACGTCATTGCCGGTTTCTGCTCCGAAACCGAGGAGGAGCACAAACAGACCCTCTCACTTATGGAGGAGGTAGGATTCGACAGCGCATTCATGTTCCAATACTCGCAGAGGCCGAACACCAAGGCGGCAAGGCACTTCCCAGATGATGTGCCGCCGCAGGAGAAGACGCGCAGACTCAATGAGATAATAGAGCTGCAGAACAAGCTATCGTTGGAGTGCAACCAAAAATGTGTAGGTCAGAGATACAAGGTTCTGGTTGAGAGCGTTTCAAAGCGTTCCGACAAGCAGCTTATGGGCCGCAGCGGGCAGAACAAGGCAATTGTTTTCGATGCGCCCGGTGGTGGAGATTTCATAGGGCAGTACCTTTGGGTTGAGGTGGAGCGCTGCACAAGTGCAACCCTGTTCGGACACGTGGTGCCGGCTCCGGAGGGTGATGATATTCAGATTCCTTCGTTCAAGGAGATCAGGGAGAGCAATCCGCTTGAGAATATAAGGCAGGATATAAGAACTCTCATTGATACCATTCACCGTGAAATTGAGCAGAAGCGCAGCCGAAGGGTGAAAAGGCAGTAGATGCCCGGCGCACAGCAATGATACAGTTTTGATAATATGATTTAAAAAATAGGGATTATGACAAAGATGATTAGCAAGTATCTTGGAAACCTCAGAACAGAGGCGGTACATGAGCAGTCAGGAACAAAGTTGGTGTGTGATGCTCCACTTGACAACCACGGAAAAGGAGAATCTTTCTCTCCAACTGATCTTGTGGCAACTGCGCTGGGTGCATGCATGCTTACAATAATGGGAATAAGCGCTGAAACTTATGGATATGACATTGTTGGCACAACTCTTGAAACAGAGAAGATAATGGGTACAGATCCGAGGAGAATAGTGGAGATAAAGATTACCTTCAATTTCCCTAAGGACCGTGAATTTACCCCACAGCAGAGGAGAGTCATTGAGGCAGCTGCCAGAACCTGTCCTGTTGCCAACTCTCTTCATCCTGACATAAAGAAGACGCTTGTTTTCAACTACTAGCAGTAAATGGGAAAAAGTTGTTACATATTGCTTGCAGCGCTTGCATTGTTGGTATCAGTTCCATTTTCCGGCCTTATGGCGCAGGAGAGTGTGAACGATGCGCAGGCTGGTGCTGCAGTTGCAGACAGTTCGGTTGTTCATCAGTATAAGGTGCTCGATTCAACGCTTATAGGTCGCAGCATCGTTGACATTGTTGAGGCCAATGGTGGAGTGACAATAAATCAGAGCTCTTCGGTTGAGCATGCGCTTGCAGCACACACTGGGGTTACCGGAAAAAGAAAGCTTTCGGGATACAGAATAAGAATCTTCTTCAGCAACAAGCAGAGTGCAAGAGTTGAGTCGGAGAGGGTGGAGAATGAGTTCAGGGAGGCTTTTCCCTCCATTCCAGTTTACCGTACCTATCCCAGCCCTCATTTCAAGGTTGCTGTTGGCGATTACAGGACGCGTACAGATGCGCTGAAGGAGCTTGATGCCATTAAGGTATATTTCCCGGATGCATATATTTTGAAGGAGAGGGAGATTCACTATCCCAGGTTGAAATAGATTGTTCATAAAGTCATGGATTTAAAGCAGGATTTGAGACAGAAGCTTACGCAAAAGCTCTCTCCGCTCCAGATTCAGACCATAAAGTTGCTGGAGAATACCACTCTGGAGCTTGAGGCCAGAATTCAGAAGGAGCTGGAGGAGAATCCTGTGCTTGATGAGAACCTTGAGGAGAGGGATGATGAGGGAGATGTTGAGCAGAGAAAGAATGTCTCTTTGAGTGAATACTCACCAGATGATTCAACACCATCGTACAAACTCTATGTGAATAATCGCGGGCGGGACGAAAGGCCCGAGTACAATACATTTTCCGTAAGGGAGAGTTTTCAGCAGTCTCTGCAGCGCCAACTGGGTTTCAGGAAGCTTGACGAGCGAAGCAGGTCGCTGGCACTTTTCATCATTGGCACTCTTGACCCCGACGGATATCTCAGACGTGACCTTGACCTGCTCGTGGATGATATAAGTTTCAGGATGGGCATTGAAACCTCGGAGGAGGAGTTGGAGGGGCTTCTTGAAATCATTCAGGATTTCGAACCTTCCGGTATTGGGGCGCGTTCGCTTCAGGAGTGTCTCACTCTTCAGCTGGAGGCTAAGATAGATCTTGAAACCACCAAGGCGGAGGAGCTCATTGACAAGGATGATCTGAGAATGAAGAGAGTGGCTCTTGAGATATTGAATGACCATTTCGATGCCTTTGCAAAAAAGCACTACGATAAGATATGTTCGAAAATGAACATATCGCAGGAGGAGCTCAAGGGGGCCATTTCTCAGATTGTCAAGCTCAATCCACGTCCGGGAGGACAAGTTGATGATTCATATTCTGAGCAGGCGCAGCAGGTTGTTCCCGACTTCATTCTTGAGGACAACGACGGTATTCTCAAGGCAACCATGCCTAAATTCAGGATTCCGGAGTTGAGGGTGAACAAACGCTACAAGGAGTATATTGAGAGGTCAGGGGCTCCTATGAGTGCTGCCGACAAGGAGGCCGCCACCTTTGTAAAGCAGAAGCTTGATTCCGCGAAGTGGTTCATAGAGGCTATTAAACAGAGGCAGAACACTCTTCAGAAGACAATAGATGCCATTGTAAAGTTTCAGTATGACTACTTTCTGAGCGGTGATGAGACGCGTTTGAGGCCTATGGTGCTCAAGAATATAGCAGAGCAGACAGGCTTTGACATCTCCACTATATCAAGGGTGGTGAACAGCAAGTACATCTCAACCAATTTCGGTGTGTTTCCTCTGAAGTATTTCTTCTCGGAGGGACTTACCAATAACAGCGGTGAGGAGGTCTCCACACGAGAGATCAAGAAGATACTTTCAGACAGCATAGAGGCTGAGGACAAGTCGAAACCTCTAACTGACGAGGAGCTTGTGGTTGTGCTCGACAAGAAGGGATACAAGGTGGCAAGACGTACGGTTGCCAAATACCGTGAGCAGCTGGACATTCCAATTGCCCGTTTGAGAAAGGAGCTGTAGCCAATGGAGAACCCATTCAAACCAATTGACCTGCGGGAGGTTATTGCTTCAAAAAATCCCGCATTGGCGCGTCGTATTCCCGGATTCATTCTTAAACTGTTTGCGCAATATCTTCATCTGGAACAGATAAACGCTTTTCTTGCCGGTTGCACTGGAGAGGAGAGCGGCGTTGAACTTTGTGAGCGTTGGCTCAACTTTCTGGAGGTGAAGGCCAATGTCAGGTTCATTGACAAGGAGGCGCTCCAGAGCGGAAGGAGGTTCATATTCGTCTCCAACCATCCGCTTGGTGGAATAGATGGCATATTCCTCATTCAGATTCTGGGCTCTTTCTTCCCTTCAATCAAGTTTATTGTAAACGATTTCCTCACATTCATTCCACCTCTGAAACCTCTTTTCATTCCTGTGAACAAGATGGGGGCAATGAAGCGGGAGTACTTGCAGCAGTTTGAGCAGGCTTTTGAATCACAGGCGCAGATTTTATGTTTCCCGGCCGGTCTCTGCTCGCGTCTTTCAAACGGAAAAATAACGGATTTGCAGTGGCACAGCAGTTTTGTAAAGCATGCATTAAAGTACAACAGGGATATTGTTCCGGTATATTTCAGCGGGAGGAACTCCATGCTCTTCTACAGGATTGCCCGTCTTAGGAAGCTTTTGGGAGTGAAGTTCAATGTGGAAATGACTATGCTGCCGGGTGAAATGTTCAGAAAAAAAAGTGCTAACTTTGACATCATAATAGGGGCTCCCGTTTCACTTGATTCAGTAAAGAGTGGAATAGAGGAGTGTTCCGGACATGGAATGGCTTCAAAAGTGGCTTTTGACCATGTTTGCTGTCTTATAAGAGAGATGTCATATTCGCTTGAAAGGTTTTGCAATGCCAAAGAAAAGCGTCTGATATAGTTTTTGGGTATGGGAATGATGGAACCTGTAATAAAGCCTGTTGACAGATATCTGCTCAAGAAGGAACTCACCAAGGACAGATTCATACGTGAGACCAGAAAGGGCGGAAATCTTCTGTATGAGGTTACGGCGGCCGAGGCTCCCAATGTAATGCGGGAGATAGGTCGTCTGCGTGAGATTTCATTCCGTCTTGCAGGAGGCGGTACTGGAAAGAGTGTTGATATTGATGTGTTTGACACCGATCCGGAGGCTCCATACAGGCAGCTTATTGTATGGGATCCGCATGATGAGGAGATTGTTGGAGGATACAGGTATATCAAGTGCGGTGGGCTTGATGTCAGGAAAATGGCAACCAGCGAATTGTATTCATTCTCGGAGCAGTTCAAAAGTGATTTTCTCCCCTTTACCATTGAATTGGGACGCTCATTCGTTCAGCCGAACTACCAGAGTACCAATATAAGAAGGAAGAGCATATTTGCACTTGATAATCTATGGGATGGTCTGGGAGCGCTGGTTGTGCGCTACAGGAGCGTAAGATTCTTTTTCGGGAAGGTTACAATGTATACCTCATATAACATGAGGGCACGTAATATGCTCCTTTACTTTCTCCATAAGTATTTTCCGGATGCAGATGGGCTGGTAATACCGTTTGTGCCGCTGGATAGAGATAAGGAGAATCCATACTACAATGAGGTATTCAGGGATTTGGAGTATGCAGATGCGTATAAAGTGCTTGTGAAGGAGCTCAAGAACCTCGGAGAGCGCATACCTCCTCTCATTAATTCATACATGAATCTATCGCCAAGTATGAGAATGTTCGGCACTGCGGTGAATGAGGGGTTCGGTGGTGTTGAGGAGAGCGGTATTCTGCTGAAAATAGAGGATGTTTATACAGACAAAATAGAGAGACACGTGCTCCCTTTAAGAAAATGGCGTGAGAGGCTATCGATTAAATGGTGGAGGGAAAAGAGTAAATAAAATTTCAAATATCAGTGGTATGAAGGTAGTTGATTTTTCACAGGAGAATACGATTCTCGGCAAGTATGTGAGTGAAATACGTGACAAGGTTGTACAGAAGGATTCCATGCGTTTCAGGAGAAATCTTGAAAGAATGGGGGAGTTATTTGCCATAGAAATAAGCAAGTGTCTCAACTATGAAACAAAGGAGGTTACCACGCCTCTTGGAATAGCCCAGTGCCGCGTTCCTTCAGACCAGATTGTGGCAGCTACAATTCTGAGGGCCGGAATTCCTGTGCACAACGGGGTGCTGAATGTATTCGACCAGGCTCAGAACGCCTTCATTGCTGCTCATAGGAAGTATGGCAAGGACAACAAGTTCGATATAAGAGTGGAATACTCTTCGGCTCCCGCTCTGGAGGGCAAGGTGCTTATTTTGGCCGATGCCATGGTTGCAACCGGTTCATCACTGCTGCTTGCCTATAAAAAATTGTGCGAGAGCGGGGAGCCTGCCCACACCCACTTTATTTGTGCCATTGCCAGCAGGCAGGCTATGGAGACGCTCTCAAAGGCTCTTCCCCACAAGAGGGTGACCTTCTGGGTTGGGGCTGTTGATGACGAACTTACCCTGAAGTCCTACATTATTCCGGGGTTGGGTGATGCCGGAGATCTCTGTTACGGTCAGAAAATGTAA
>DCHN01000019.1 GCA_002315995.1 Bacteroidales bacterium UBA1751
TTATATAGATTTGGAACAGTTTTGTATAATATGATATAGGTGTTATGACAATATAAAGCACAATATTTGCAAACTTTTTCAGACTACCGTTATATGGTATGTTATGAATAGTTTTTTAGAAGAGATATGATAATGACAAAAGGAAAGAATTTATTGGCCTGCGGTCTGGCAACTTTTGCGTTGTGTGTGGCAGGTCTTGGTGAGGCCAAGGGTGTGGAACCATCTTCCAGCGGGGCCTCTGGGGCGTCGAATGCGGGTGATACTCTTGTTGTTTCACTGCAGGATGCACTGAAAATAGCATTGAGTGAGAACATTCAGGTAAAAATTGCCGATATGGAGGTCATAAAGAGCGGTTATCAGCGCAAGGGCGCGTATGCGGCTCTCTTTCCGCAAATAGATGGAAATGGTTCATACCAGAGAACAATAGAGAAACAGGCTATGGCCGTTGGTGAACAGGTGATGAAGTTCGGTAGAGACAACACTTATTCCGTAGGTTTCGGGCTGGGTATGCCTATTGTAAATGCTCCTTTGTGGAAATCACTCGGTATATCTGCAGACAATGTTGAGCTCTCAATTGAGAAGGCCAAGGCTTCAAAGCAGGATATGGTATCAGAGGTGGAGCAGGCATTCTATGCTGTTCTTCTTGCAGAGGATATGTACAAGGTGTACAAGCAGAACTACGACAATGCTGTTGTGGTGTATGAAGATGTGAAGATGAAATATGAGTTCGGTACAGTTGCACAATATGATCTCATAACCGCAGAGGCCAAGAAGCAGAATGCTCTGCCTGATATGCTTGACTCAAAGAATGCAATTGAGGTGTGCCTGTGGAAACTCAAGGCCATTATGGGTGTTGACCTGAATGCTCCAATAAGGTGTGTGGGCACTCTCTATGACTATCAGTTGCAAATGGGCAGCCACTCAACCTGGCAGGATGTTAATCTTGAGCGCAACACCACTCTCAAGCAGTTGAATCTGCAAAGCGGCATTCTTTACAAGAATTACAAGTTGAAGGTGGCGCAGTTCTATCCACAACTTAACCTCTCTGCAAGTTATGTGTGGAATGCAATGGAGGATAACTTCCGCTTCAGAAATTACCAGTGGCATCCCTATTCAGTTGCCGGTTTGACTCTGGTTATCCCTATCTTCAGTGGAGGAAGCAGATATTATGGTGTAAAGGAGGCAAAGGTTGAGAGTGAAAAGATGGCTTACCAAATTGAGGATACCAGAAGAAACTTGGAGGTTTCGGTAAGAAGCATACTCAATTCACTGAACACCAGCTTCGAGCAGTATAAGGCTGCGGAGAAGAGCATAGAGGGCGCCGAGAAGGGTTTCCTCATTTCACAGAAGAGGTATGATGTGGGAAGCGGAACAATGGTTGAGCTCAGTGACTCCCGCCTTACGCTTCTTCAGGCAAGGTTGAATCTGAGCCAGTCAATATACTCTTATATTGTTGCCAAATCAAATCTTGACAATGTAATGGGAAACAATCAGCAGAAGGTTGAAACTCTGCAGAAGGAACTTGATTTGCAGGCGCAGGAGATGGCTTCCGTATCTGCCAGCGAAAGCAGTGAATTACAGTTGAACAAATAAAATAGTAAGATATATGAAGATTTTTGCAAAAGCATTTTTGATTTCGGGTATGGCTGTTCTGGCCATGGCTTGCTCATCATCCTCGTCACAGGAGAACATGGAACAGGATGAGGTTGCAAAGGTGAAGACCAAGAGGGTATATATGCGCTCTGTAGATCAGGTGGAAACATATACTGCAACAATTGTTGCAAAGACAACCAACAACATTGCTCCAAAGCTGAGTCTGCGTATTGAGAGAATTATGGCTGAAGTGGGCGATATGGTAAAGAAGGGCCAGGTTCTTGCAATTCTGGACCAGGCCAATCTGCTTCAGGTGAGACTCCAGATGCAGAATGACTCAATAGAGTTCAACCGTGCAGATGAGCTTTACAAAATAGGTGGAACCTCAAAGAGCGTCTGGGATGCAAGGAAACTCGCTTACAATGTTTCAAGGTCAAACTATGAGAACTTGAAGCAGAACACCATGCTTGTGAGCCCTATTAATGGATTCGTTACAGCCAGGAACTATGATGCCGGTGATATGTACTCCATGGGGCAGCCTCTTTATGTTGTTGAGCAGATTACTCCGGTAAAGGTAATGGTGAACATCCCTGAGACACTTTACAGCAAAATAAAGAAGGGTATGAGCGTTGATGTCACATTGGACGTTTATGGCGATGAGGTGTTCAAAGGTGTCATTTCAATAGTATCTCCTACAATTGACCAGGCTACCAGGACATTCCCAGTGGAGATTTCTCTTCCAAATACGGATTTGAAGCTTCGTCCCGGAATGTTTGCAAGAGTTACAATTGCTCACGGCATAGAGCAGAGAGTGGTTGTTCCCGATATGGCTGTTGTTAAGCTCAGCGGAGCCGGCACAAGGTTCGTATATGTGGTTAATGGTGGAAAGGTGACTTTCCAGGAGGTTGAGCTTGGAAGAAGAATCGACAAGGAGTATGAGATTATAAGCGGCCTCTCAGATTGTGACGAGGTTGTAGTTGAAGGACACGGCCGTTTGAAGAATGGTATGCGTGTTGAAGTTATAAACAGCGAAGATTTGTTTGAATTGAACAAATAGTTGAAGAGTTGTAATTTTTGAAATTCGGTTAATCAAGATGAGTCTATATCAAACAGCGGTAAAGAAACCGGTAACCACTGCCCTCATATTTGTGGGTGTGGCAATATTCGGTATTTATTCGTTGATCAATATTCCAATCAACCTCTATCCTGAGATTGATTCAAACACAATAATGGTCTTCACTTCGTATGGTGGAGCCAGTGCATCGGATATTGAGACCAACGTTACAAAACCTATAGAGAATGTGCTCAACAGTTTGTCTGATTTGAAGCACATCACTTCAAAGTCCAGAGAGAACATCTCTGTAATTACATTGGAGTTCGAGTATGGCGTTGACATAGCCACTGCAACCAATGATGCCAGAGATAAACTTGAAATGGTCAAGTCCCAGCTCCCCGATGGGGCTGGTAACCCTATAATCTTCAAGTTTGGTGCAGACGATATTCCTATTCTCATTCTTTCGGTTACGGCAAAGGAGAGTTCACCCGGCCTGTACAAGATTCTTGATGACCGTGTAGCCAACCCTCTTGCGCGAATAAGCGGTGTTGGTGCAGTGTCAATTTCAGGTCTTGCCCAGAGAGAGATAAACGTATATTGTGACCCTCACAAGCTTGATTCCTATAACCTCTCGGTTGAGACAATTGCTTCAATAATAGGATCTGAAAACAGAAACATGCCTGGCGGAAGCATAGATATAGGAAACCAGACATATTCGTTGAGGGTGCAGAAGGAGTTCACCGATGCGCAGGATATGCGCAATGTGGTTGTGGGCTCATATAACGGCAAGTCGGTTTATTTGAAGGATGTGGCAACCATTGTTGACGGACTTCAGGAGAGAATACAGGAGACATACAATATAAAGAGAAAGAGTGGTGATGAACTTGGGGAGGATTCACAATATCCATACGGTGATATTGTAAAGGGAGGTATGATTGTGGTTCAGAAGCAGAGCGGTGCAAACTCCGTATCCATTACCAACAAGGTTATGGAGATGCTTCCTTCCATAAGGGAGAGCCTTCCTTCTGACGTTGATCTCCAAATAATGATCAACACTTCCGAGAATATTGTAAACACCATTGATTCCCTCAAGGAGACAATTCTCATAACATTCATAATAGTGATGCTGGTGGTGTATATCTTCCTTGCAAGGTGGAGGGCCACATTCATCATTATACTTACTATTCCTATCTCCCTGTTGGCGTCATTGATATACCTATTTGCAACGGGAAATACATTGAACATCATCTCGCTCAGTGCACTCTCAATAGCCATTGGTATGGTGGTGGATGATGCCATTGTGGTGTTGGAGAATGTTACAACGCATATTGAGAGGGGAGCGCGTCCTAAACAGGCGGCCGTTCATGCCACAAATGAGGTGGCTATTTCCGTAATAGCCTCAACTCTTACAATGCTTGCCGTATTCATGCCTCTTACAATGATAAAGGGTATGGCCGGTGTGCTTTTCAAGCAGTTGGGTTGGATTGTGAGCATCATTATGGTTGTCTCTACAATAGGAGCCCTTTCTCTCATTCCTATGCTCTGCGGCAATATGCTGAGACTGAATCCGCATAAGGGGAAACTGCACCACATAATATTCGATCCTATAGGCAGGTTCCTTGACAATCTTGACAAGTGGTATGCTGCAATCATAGGTTGGGCTGTGCGTCACAGAAAGACGGTTGTAGCACTTGTGGCCCTGATCTTTATAGGAACATTGGTTGGGATGGGCCCGTTCATCAAATCGGAGTTCTTCCCTACACAGGACAATGCCCGCATCTCGGTAAAGCTCCAGCTCCCGGTTGGTACAAGGCAGGAGATTACAAGGGATTTCGCAAAGAACCTTGCAAATGAGTTTATGGTGAAATATCCGGAAATCAAGTTCCTCAACTTCTCTGAAGGTACGGCGGATACCGACAATATTTTTGCATCCTTCTCAGACAACGGTGCCCATATCATGTCAATGAATATCAGTCTCGTTTCTGTTGAGGAGAGAGA
>DCHN01000082.1:0-185 GCA_002315995.1 Bacteroidales bacterium UBA1751
TGATTTAATGTGGCAGCGTCTTCCCAGGCGCTGCTTTTTTATTTCGGAAACGGCCACAAAATTGGGTGATTTTGTGGCAAAAATGGTGTTCCGGAGGTGATTTGGCCACAAAAAGGGCATGTTTTGTGGCCGTTTTGTTGTTCGGAGTCCGGGTTGGCCAGACACGGGCCACCCGTATCTGGCCA
>DCHN01000082.1:286-14835 GCA_002315995.1 Bacteroidales bacterium UBA1751
GTGTCTGGCCAACACGACTGATGAGAAATGAAATACAGACCAAACAGACCAAAAAGACGATGACAAGATTACAAAGTTATTTTTGAGATTCACTTAATATGGTTTACAGATGGAATTCTTCTTATATTTGTAGGTTATTGACTTTAAACAGATTTCTTATGCATATAGCCATAGCGGGAAACATTGGAAGCGGCAAGACAACTCTTACAAAGCTTCTTGCAAAGAATTACGGATGGACTCCAAAGTTTGAGGAGGTTGACTTCAACCCTTATCTGGCAGATTTCTACAATGACATGCAACGTTGGTCATTCAACCTGCAGATATTCTTCCTCAACCGCAGATTCAAGGATATTGTTGATATAGACAAGAGCACAGAAACAATCATACAGGACAGGAGCATATATGAGGATGCCAAGATATTTGCACCCAACCTTCATGCTATGGGGCTTATGAGCACCCGCGACTTTGAGAACTACAGCTCACTCTTTGACCTAATGGTTTCGCTCGTAAAGGCACCCGACCTATTGATTTATCTCAAGGCCTCAATTCCTACTCTGGTGGCTCAGATTCAGAAGCGCGGCCGCGACTTTGAATCGGGAATAAGAATTGACTACCTGAAGGGCCTCAATGACCTATACAACAATTGGATAGAAAATTACGACTCCGGCAAGAAACTCATTATAAACGTTGACGAGATAAAATTCGAGGATAACCCTAAGGACCTGAGCGTTGTCATTGACAGAATCAACGCGCAGCTCAACGGACTGTTTTAGTGAAACCGAGCATGAAATTTTTCACTTCGCCAACGGCGTAAATTATAAATTACGCAAGAGTGCAGCGGAGCAGCCAGGCACCATTCGGGGGAGTAAATAATTGGCAAAACAATTAAAGGAAAAACATATCATTTATGAAATCAATTCTTGGTATAGGCAACGCCCTTACGGACATATTGGCAATTGTGCCGAACGATGAGTGGCTGAAGAAGTTCCATTTGCCAAAAGGCAGCATGCAGCATGTCGATGGCGCTACAGGAAACAAGATATGGGCGGAGCTCAAAACCTTGGGAGTACAGTATGTACCGGGAGGAAGCGCCGCCAACACAATAGCCGGCACATCAATATTCGGAATGCCAAGCGGATTCATAGGCAAGGTGGGTGATGACGAGCTTGGGTCTCTGTTCAAGGCAGCCCAGGAGAACAACGGAATAAAGACACAACTCCTCAAGGGAGACCTTCCAAGCGGACGTTCAATGGTATTCGTGACCCGCGAGAATCAGGAGAGAACCTTCGCCGTTTACCTCGGTTCCGCACTGGAACTCACATCGGAGGACCTCAAGCCTGAGTTCTTCCAGGGATATGACTATTTCCACATTGAAGGATATTTGGTACAGAACCAGAAGCTGGTACGTACAGCAGTAAAATATGCCAAGGATGCAGGCTGTCTCATATCTCTTGACATGGCCTCATACAACGTTGTGGAGAGCAACGATGCCTTCCTGCACGACGTCATAGAGAAATATGTTGACATAGTCTTTGCAAACGAGACCGAGGCCAAGAGCTTCACCAAGATGGAGCCCGAGGATGCCTGCAAGGAGATATCCAGGATGTGTGATATAGCAATTGTTAAACTTGGCCCTGACGGCTCACTTGTACGCAGAGGAGACGAGGTTTACAGAATAGAGCCATGGCCTGCAACAAGAATAGATGCTACCGGAGCAGGTGATATTTATGCCGCAGGATTCCTCTATGGACACTCACTGGGGCTCCCAATCGATGCCTGCGGAAAAATAGGTTCAATAATCTCCGCAAAAGTAGTTGAGGTAATCGGCCCTAAAGTTGACGTCCCAAGGTGGAAAGCCGCCAAGGAGGAGATCCGCACTCTCATTGCGGAGTACCAGAAGGCATAGCAACAAATATGGGTGCACAAATCATAGGAGAGAAGAGTTCGGGGCAGAAGCGAGGAAAACGCCTGCTCAAGATTGTTGAATACCTCCTCATGTTCCTCCTCGCCTGCGCGCTCCTTTACATCACATTCAAAGGTGTGAAGTGGAGCGATTTCCTCAATGGCCTTGAGGGGTGCAACTGGTGGCTCATAGTACTCTCCATGATTATAGGCGCATCTGAACTCATATTCAGAGCCCTTCGCTGGAAAATTCTGCTACGCTCCCTCGACAATGACATCACATCAGGCCGTTGCCTCAATGGAGTGAACATGGCATTCCTCACCAATTTCATCCTCCCAAGAATGGGAGAGTTCGTCAGGTGCGGAGTCGTAAGCAAAAAGAAGATATCGTTCGAATCGGCGCTGGGCACCGTTGTGGTGGAGAGGGCATTTGACCTTCTCTGCCTCATTATTCTCGTTCTGGCCATGTTCCTCTTCAACTGGAGCACATTCGGAAGCTTCCTCTCCGACAAGATATTTGAACCAATGGCAGGAGGGCTATCGCAAGGTATGGTGGCAACAATAATAGCCGTGGCGGTGCTGTTTGTTGCGGGTGTGGTGGTGTCGTTTGCAGTATGCAAAAGGTATAAGGATAGGAGATTCTTCGGCTTCCTTTACAACATTATCAGCGGCCTCGGAAGCGGTCTGGCCTCAATTGCAAGAATGAAGCAGAAGGGGCTCTTCATTGTATATACATTGCTGCTTTGGCTATCGTTCTGGTTGACAAGCTATGTCACGCTGGAGGCATTTCAGATTACCGGTACGCTCGGCGCGGTGAACGGTGCGGGTGAGCCGCTGCTTCTGGGCGGCGCGGATGCGCTCTTTCTGATGATTGTTGGAGCACTCGGATGGGTGGTTCCGGTGCAGGGCGGAATGGGGGCGTTCCACTTCATTGTGAGTTTGGCACTATCGACAATGTATGGCATATCGCAGAGCAAGGGGGTGGTTTTTGCCACAATATCGCACGAGTCACAGGCAATTGTGATGATAGCAATGGGCCTTGTTTCGCTGGTGCTGCTCTGGAGGGAGAGGCGCTCGCAAAGGGGAGGCCAGGAAAAGCAGTCGGGAGACCAGGAGCAGCAGGCAATAGAGTAGAATATTAATCAAAACAAATACCTATGAAACAATTACGTTCAAGAACATGCTGGGCAGTTGCCCTTCTTGCTGTTGCTGTTGCAGCAATCTCATGCAAAAGCGAGGACCCTGCCAGAAAAGCTGCAAGGGAGAGGCTTCAGGCCAACCTTCCGCTTTATGAATCAACATTACAGTCTCTCATTGAGAAGGACTCAATTCCAATGATTGACCTCGTTTACTATTCACACGGCGAGACAATTCACATTACAAAGGTGAACCCTAACATTTATTCAGAGGACGAGGCTGCCAAGACTCACGTCTTCCAGGGCGCCTCACTGAGCAAGGTTATCTTCTCATACATTGTAATGCAAATGGTCCAGAGGGGCGAGATTGACCTCAATACTCCGCTCTGCAACTATACAGACATAGAGCGTTTCGAGGCCGTTGGAGATTCAACCAACACCCGCCGCGCAAAGATGATTACCGCAGCAATGGTTCTCAACCACAGAACAGGCCTCAAGAACTGGGCAACAGGCCCATCATCCGACGAGTGGCCAACCTCCCCAATACAGTTCACCGTAGAGCCTGACTCATGCTACGGATACTCAGGTGAGGGAATGGCATACCTCCAGAGGGCCGTTGAGGCAATAAAAGGCAAGAGCATCGATGAAATTGCAAAGGAACAGGTCTTTGACCCGCTCGGAATGGAGCACACAGCATACTGCTGGCTTCCTGAGTATGACACAATTGCCGTTGAGGGCTACAACCGCTCTCTTGTTAACCGCGGACAGGGACGCCACCCACGCTCAAACGTTGCCTATACAATTCGCACAAATGCCTCCGACTATGCAAAATTTCTCACTGCGATAGTTGAAAAATTCCATAAACCAGCAACTGAAACCGAAGCGGAGCAGGGTTTGAACGAGGCCGGCTATGAGCTCTTCCTCACACCTCATCCGGAGAAGGCAAAGAGATATTGGAGCGAAGTACGCGACTGCGACAGCTCAATGTACTGGTGCAACGGCATTGCTCTTGAGAAGAATGCACATCAAGGTAATGTTTACTGGCACTGGGGAGACAACGGCAGCTTCAGGGCTCTCTTCATGATAGTTCCTGCAAGAGACGAGTTCTTCATCTACTTCACCAACGGCGCGCACGGACACGACATTGTAACCGACATTACAAAGCTCCTCTTTGAAGACGACGCTCCGTTTGCAGTTGACAACTGGATCAACCTGTAGATAGATGTTCAAGGGCTGGTTGAAACGGCTCTTAGAATATGGCTTTAACAAGATCTCCCACAGTGGAGATCTTTTTTATTTGTATCCCACTCCTCTTTGATGCAGGCATCTGTGGAATATTGTTGAACTCCGAGACAAAAATCTGCTCGAAACCAAGCTTCTCGGCCTCGGTGATTCTCTTCTCAACCTGACTTACGGGCCTTATTTCGCCGCTGAGACCTATTTCTGCGGCAAAAGCCGTTCTGGCAGGTATTGTAACATCAAAATTTGACGATAGAATTGCAGCCACTACTGCAAGGTCGCAGGCAGGGTCGCTGATACGCAGCCCGCCGGCAATATTGAGGAAGACATCCTTTGCGCTCAGCTTGAAACCTACTCTCTTTTCAAGGACGGCCAGAAGCATATTCATTCTCCTCACGTCAAAGCCGGTGGCAGAGCGCTGAGGCATTCCATAAACGGCGCTGCTCACCAGAGACTGTACCTCTATGAGGAAAGGACGGTTGCCATCGACCATGGCTGCAACCGCAACACCGCTCAGATTATCGCCATGCATAGGAATGAAGAGTTCAGAAGGGTTGAGAATCTCCCTGAGACCCGTTCCGGTCATCTCATATACCGCAAGCTCATCGGTGGAGCCGAACCGGTTCTTGATTCCCCTTAAAACTCTGTAAGAATGCCTTGTATCTCCCTCAAATTGAAGCACTACATCAACAATATGCTCCAGAACTTTAGGGCCTGCAATTGTACCATCCTTAGTAATGTGTCCAATGAGAATTACAGGGGTGTTGCTCTCCTTTGCAAAGCGCAGAAGTGACGCTGCACACTCCCTCACCTGTGAGACACTGCCCGCCGAAGATTCAATAAGCTCGGAGTATATGGTCTGAATGGAGTCAACAATGAGAAGTTCCGGCTGTGTCTCCCTTGCGTGCTTGAGAATATTCTCCAGAAGTGTCTCGGAGAGAACGTAGCAGTTGCCCATTGCAGAATCCAAGCCCGATATACCTGATGCAAGGCGCTGCGCCCTCATCTTGAGCTGCTTTACACTCTCCTCTCCCGAAACATAAAGAGTTTTGAGATTCGGGCATCTCAGAGGTATCTGCAACGAAAGTGTTGATTTGCCAATGCCAGGCTCCCCGCCAATGAGAATGAGCGAGCCCGGAACTATGCCGCCGCCAAGCACCTTGTCAAGCTCATCAAGGCCTGAGAGTTTTATTCGGGGCTCATCTTCTGTGTGAACCTCACTTAGCAGCTGCGGCTTGTAGTCTGCAGTGCCAATGAAGGCTCTGCTGCGAGAGGTTCTGCTCTCCTCTCCCTTATCTTTTGACACGAGCTCCTCGTGCATCGTATTCCACTCCCCGCATGCAGGGCACTGACCCATCCATTTTGGGCTCTCGTTTCCGCAACTTGTGCAGAACCACACCTTCTTTGTCTTTGTAGCCATTGCAGTATCCTTCTCTGGCCGCACCGGATCTCTCCTTTTCCGGCATGCGGCAGATGTCAAAGTTACAGCTATTTTTTGCATAGTCAAAACTGGGCAAGGCGTTGCATTTACACTATGAATTTGGTAAATTTGCAAGTTATATATTGCGTATAAAGCAACCTTATTTGAAATATTTATCAAAACAACAAACATAAAGCTATGAAACATCTTTTCAGAAACGCGCTGATGCTGGTTGCTGCCGTTGCAGTGACTCTATCGGCTTCGCAGTGCTGTGGCAAAAAGAGCAACAGCCGCGAAACAATTGCCAAGAGTATTGACAAGTATGTACAGGAGGTAAAACAGGATTGGAACATTACCGGTATGGCCGTATGCTTCTCACTTGACGATAGTATTCTTCTCGCCAAGGGCTACGGTGTGAAGGATATGAACAAACCTGCCGATGACCCTGAGAACCAGATTACACCAGAAACACGTTTCCAAATAGGATCAGTTTCAAAGTCATTCACCGCTCTTGTAGTGAGCAGCATGGTTGAAGAGGGACTTCTCAATTGGGAAGATACCGTAAAGAACATTCTTCCCGATTTCCAGATGTACGACCCTTGGGTTACAGCCAACATGCAGGTTAAGGATATCATGACACACCACACAGGTCTCCCAGATGACTATGGTTCATATCTTCCTAACCTCGGATATGACAGACATCAGGTTTACAAGATGCTTGCAAGACTCAAACCTTGCTACACCTATCGCGGTGACTACCAGTACAACAACATGACATTCCTCATTGCATCGGAGATGATTGAGAAGCTCACCGGCAAAACCTGGGAGCAGAATGTTCAGGAGCGCGTATTCGACAAGATTGGAATGAGCGCCTCTTCAATGAACAAGGAGGGATTCGAGGCACCGGGCAACGTTGCAGTTCCTCACGCATACGACTGGGATCACGGCTTGCATCAGAGAGCACTTTACGGTGACGACCAGGCTCTGTGGTGGCTTACAGTAATTGGACCTGCAGGCGGAATCAGCTCAAACGTACTCGATTTGAACAAATACGCAAAGGTTCAGAGAACAAACGGCCTGCTCAACGGTGAGAGAATATACCCTGAGAAGGTTCTCAAGGATGTTCATGAAGGATACACAATCTGCTCGCAAGACAGCACATACATTCGTCTCTACGGACATTGCTGGTTCATTGAGCAGAACAATCGTTACAAGCTCTTCTTCCATACTGGTACAACCTGGGGATTCACCTGCATCTGCTTCTATGTTCCTGAAATAGGTTTGAGCGGTGCAATGCTCTGCAACGACGAGATTCCTTCAGATCCTCGTTACGCTATTATGAGACGCCTCATTGACCTTGTAATGGGCGCTCCTGCAAACGGATATGACGAGATTAACAGAGACTACAACAAGGAGTACCACGCAGAGTGGCTCGAGAGCCGTGCAAAACGCGACGAGAAGAGAGATGCAAATGCAGTTGAACCTGTAGCAGAGCCAGCAGATGCTGCAACCGCTATTGTAGGCACATACAAGAAGGATGCACTCTTCGGTGATGCAGTTATTTCACAGGAAGATGGCAAGTTCTTCATTACAATTGGTCCTAAGAACTTCAAGAGAGAGCTCATTCACAAGAGCGATTTGAGCTACATCTTCTGGTGCGACGGTCACGACTTCACAATTCACTTCAACCGTGAGGGTAGCGCAAAGGCCAACGGATTCATAATTGAGTTCGCAAACGGCGAGGAGAAGGACCTTGGTGGCTGGTATCGTGAGGGTAGCAGCCCGGAGGGATCGAAGCCAGGCTTCTTCACCAGACTTTACAAGAAGATTTTCTAGAAATTTTCATAAATCCAACAGTATGAGAAAACATATTTCACAAATAGCAAGCCTCCTTCTTCTGGTTGCCCTTACAGCACTTTGCGCAACAGGTGCATTTGCACAGAAAGCGGCAGAGAAAAATGCAGATTACAAACCCCTTGTAGCAATATCGGCAAGTGAGAATGGCCCTTGCGGCGCACCTCTCACATACGTTAACGCAGTACGCAGAGCCGGAGGTATTCCTGTTGTAATACCTATGACAGACAACCAGGAGCAAATAGCAGCCGTTCTCAACGCAGTTGATATGGTTGTAATGACAGGCGGTGAGGATGTTGACCCGCTCAGCGGTTATGGCGAAGAACCACTCCGCGCACTTGGCGAGGTTGTACCATTCCGTGACAAATTTGACCTGATGCTCATAAAGAGCGCCGTAGAGAAGGGCCTTCCTCTTCTTGGAATATGCCGCGGCGAGCAGATGCTCAATGTTGCAATGGGAGGTTCCCTCATTCAGGACATTCCAAGCCAGGTGAAGGAGTCATACGTAAAGCACAGACAGAGCGCCCCATCGAGCTTTGCCACCCATACCGCAACAGTTGTAAAGGGCTCTCTTCTTGCACAGATTCTCGGAACGGAGAACATTGTAGTAAACTCCTTCCACCACCAGGCAGTAAAGGATATTGCCCCTGGATTCGAGGTTATTGCAACATCAAAGGATGGCATCGTTGAGGCAATTGCAAAGAAGGGATGCGACAATATTCTGGGCCTGCAGTTCCATCCGGAGGGACTCATACAGTCTGCCGAGAACGAGAACTTCCTCAACATCTTCAAGTACTTTGTACAGAAAGCCAAGGAGTATCACCTCTCAAAATAGATTCAATTAAATGAATTATAAAGTATTTTACGTAAACGACTTGCGCGAATGCTGCTATGTGGTATCCTGCGGCCCAGCCAACGGGTCACAGGATGCCGGGCAGTGCGTAATCATAGACCCCGGAATGCAGAATGTAGGGGAGTGCTCCAGAATGGCGGACTACATAGAGAAGAACAATCTCAAACCGGCAGCAATTCTCCTCACACACGCACACTTCGACCACATAATGGGCAACTCCTTTGTTGTAGGCAAATGGAATGTGCCAACATATCTGCACGCAGATGAGGAGCACAGCCTGAAAAAGGCACCTCAGTACGCCCTTATGTTCGGAGAGACAATTCCAACACCTCCAACAGAGAATCTCATCTTTGTAGAGGATGGGCAGGAGCTTACATTCGGCTCAACCACTTTCAAGGTGCTGCATACCCCGGGACACACAATGGGCTCGGTAAGCTACCTCAGTGAAGGACACCTCTTCAGCGGAGACACCCTCTTTGCCGGCAGCATTGGCCGCACAGACCTCCCCGGAGGAGATTACGACGCAATTCAGAAGAGCCTCAAGGAGAAAATCATGACTCTTGACCCCGACACCGTTGTACTCCCCGGACACGGACCCGAGTCAACCGTGGCCTCTGAGATATCAACAAACCCCTTTCTGCAATTTGACGCACCATCCTTCATTCAAATAGACCGATAATTTTTCTTATGCTCCTCTACTGCGATAGATTTTCACCCCTTTTCAGGCGGCCGCTCCAACTGAGCGCCGTGGCACTGCTTGCACTCTTTTGTGCCGTTTCACTATGCTCCTGCGAGGATGTGGAGAGTTGGACATCATCCTTCACTGAGAATGGGGGAGGGCAGAAGCAGGAGAGCGAATCTCTTGTGCAGCTTGTTGAGCAGGTAATAAGCGAGCGCTTCAATTCAGACTCCCTTGCCAGCCAGATAAGGGGAAACATGATTCAGAGAGTTGTTGTGCCGGCGGTTCCACAGAGCGCAACGTTTGCAGGGGAGGAGGTTCCCCTTCATTTCAGCGATGTGCGCGAATCGCTCATAAGGGAGCTCACCGCAATAAGCTACATGCACTCATCGCTCGTATATACCATTCAGCTGAGCGGACGCTACAGGGAGCGTGTCTGCAGAATCCTGAGGTCGGAGGGGGTACCTGAAGATTTTTTCTACCTCTGTATTGCAGAGAGTATGCTCCAGCCGCTCACATCATCGGCCGCAGCTGCAGGTTACTGGCAGTTCCTCAAAGGAACAGGAAAGGAGTATGGCCTCATAATAGATTCCGAGGTTGACCAGAGATATGACTGGGAGGCATCTACCAGGGCCGCCTGCAAATATCTGAAGAAGGCACGCGAAAGGTATGGAAACTGGACCTTGGCTGCCGCAAGCTACAATATAGGCACAAGGAACATTGACAAGAGGTCCGCAGAGCAGCAGACCAGAAACTACTACGATATGCAGTTGCCGCAGGAGACCGCAAGGTATCTTTTCAGGGCAATTGCTTACAAGACAATTATGGAGAATCCTTCAGCTTATGGCTTTGACATAAAGGAGGAGGATCTTTTCAGGGAGCCTGAACACAAGATGGTTACGGTGAAGGGGAGCATTGCATCGTGGAGCAAGTTTGCCAAATCGCACGGAACCAATTTCAAGCTCCTCAAGATGTATAACGAATGGATACGCTCAAACAAACTCTCGAACGGAAAAGGCAGAAGGTTCGAGGTATTCATTCCCGAGCGTGAGGTTCACCAGAGTGAATAGCCTGTATCAACGCAATAGGCGTGGCGGAGTGCAAAAAGTGAAATAAGCTAAGCATAGCAGGAGGCACAGGGTGCAGAGTATGAAGAAGATAGAAGTATTAGGATGCAGCCAGCATAATTTGAAGAATGTATCCCTTGAAATACCAAGGGACAAGTTGGTTGTTGTTACTGGCTTGAGCGGCAGCGGAAAATCTTCCCTTGCATTTGACACCATTTACGCCGAGGGCCAGAGACGCTATATGGAGACACTGAGCTCCTACGCCCGTCAGTTCATAGGGGTGCTGGAGAGACCGGATGTGGAGAGCATAAGCGGTCTGAGCCCGATTATTGCCATTGAACAGAAGACAACCGGAAAGAACCCCCGTTCAACCGTAGGCACAATTACAGAGGTATATGATTTCCTCAGACTCCTCTTTGCCAGAATAGGCGTTGCATACTCCCCCGTAACCGGCAAACCAATGGTCAAATACACCACTGACCAAATTGTGGAGCTGATACTCAAGGAGTATACCGGAAAGAAGATATATCTAATGGCCCCCGTGGTAAACGGAAGAAAGGGACACTACAGGGAGCTCTTCGAGCAGCTCCTGAAGAGGGGCTTCACGCAGGTGAGGGTTGACGGAGAACTTATACCGCTCTGCGAAGCGAAACCGCTCGACAGATACAAGAACCACTACATAGAGCTTGTGGTTGACAAACTGCTCCCAACCGAAAATGCAACGGAGCAGGAGAGCAAGAGAATAGCATCATCTGTTGGAATGGCCCTTGACCAGGGCAACGGTGTGGCAGCCATAATGGTAATGGGCGAGGAGAACAAACCGTTGAGGTTTTTCAGCCGCCACTTGATGTGCGCCGAGAGCGGGCTCTCATTCCCCGAGCCGGCACCGCATACCTTCTCATTCAACTCTCCACAGGGAGCATGCCCTAAATGCAAAGGGTTGGGATATGTTGCCAGAATAGACTTTGACAAGATTTTCCCGGACCGAGAGAAGACAATTATTGCAGGAGGCATAGCGCCTCTTGGAAGCTATAAAGACAACAATTGGTTCAGAATTCTCGAGAGTATGGCTGCAAAGATGCAGTTCTCTCTGAATGAACCAATAAAGAGGCTCCCCGACAACATCATTGATGCGCTCATATATGGAACAAGCGAACTCTTCAGGGTGAATCTCACCAACGGAGTTCATCTTGCCCCATTCCCCGGAATCATCTCAAAACTTGAGAATGACTCCGAGAGCAGCGACGAGCCGGCATCCGGCGTGAGGGCCGGCAGGTTCATGCAGGAGGATGTATGCCCGGAGTGCGGAGGAAGCCGCCTGAAAAAGGATTCACTGCTCTTCAAAATAGATGGAAAAAACATATATGAAGTCTCCTGTATGGATATTGATACCCTCCATTCATGGCTGGTGTCACTTCCGGGCAAACTGAACGAAAAGGAGAATATCATAGCCGGTGAGGTTATAAAGGAGCTTGTAACAAGAGTGAGTTTCCTCTCAGATGTGGGGTTGAACTATTTGCAGCTGGGAAGAGGAACAAAATCGCTCAGCGGAGGCGAGAGCCAGAGAATAAGGCTGGCCACACAAATAGGCAGCCGCCTTGTGAATGTGCTCTATATTCTTGACGAGCCAAGCATAGGACTCCATCAGCGCGACAACATAAAGCTCATAAATTCACTCTGCCACCTCAGAGACGAGGGCAATTCGGTAATGGTGGTTGAGCATGACAAGGAGATGATGACCAGTGCCGACTGGCTGGTTGACCTTGGCCCAGGAGCAGGAATTCACGGTGGAGAACTCCTCTACAACGATGTTCCTGGGAAACTTTTCAAGATGAGCAAAGAGGAGGTAAAGGCGCTTGGAAGCCCTACGGCCGAGTATCTTACAGGCCTAAAGAGCATTGAAATCCCCGCCAAAAGAAGAAAAGTAATTGAAGGGGAGACCAAGTTCATTGACCTCTATGGAGCACGAGGCAACAACCTCAAGGATGTGCATCTGCATCTTCCACTCGGCCTTTTCGTGGGCATAAGCGGCGTGAGCGGCAGCGGAAAGTCATCGCTCATAAATGACACGCTCGTCAAATGCGTATCAAGGGAGCTATACAGATCCATTGCAGACCCGCTTCCATTCGAGAGGCTCGAGGGGCTGGAGAATATAGACAAACTCATTGTGGTTGACCAGACTCCTATTGGAAGAACCCCGAGGAGCAACCCGGCAACATATACCAACCTCTTTTCCGATATTAGGAAGCTCTTCGAGCAGACACCGCAGGCCAAGATTCATGGATTCAAGGCGGGAAGGTTTTCATTCAACGTATCGGGAGGACGCTGCGAGGTGTGCAGGGGGGCCGGAGTGCAGACAATTGAGATGAACTTCCTTCCAAGCGTATATGTCACCTGCAAGGAGTGCGGCGGAAAGAGGTACAACCCGCAGACCCTTGCCGTAAAATACAAGGGAAAGAGCATAAACGACGTTCTTGAGATGACAATATCGCAGGCCGTTGAGTTCTTCGAGAATATTCCATCGATATATCAGAAGGTTAAGGTGCTTGATGAGGTGGGACTGGGATATGTGAAGCTTGGGCAGCCATCTACAACCCTCAGCGGTGGTGAGAGCCAGAGGGTCAAGCTTGCAACCGAACTTGCAAGACGCTCCACAGGAAAGTCGCTCTTTGTATTGGACGAACCAACAACAGGCCTCCATTTCGAAGATATAAAGGTACTGCTCGGAGTCCTCTACAAACTGGTTGAGCAGGGCAACACAGTGGTTGTAATAGAGCACAACCTCGATGTGCTCAAGTGTGTAGATTACCTCATAGATATGGGCCCCGATGGAGGATCTGCAGGAGGAAAAATAATAGCAACCGGCACCCCGGAGGAGGTTGCCGCAAATGAGAATTCCGTTACGGGAAAGTTTTTGAAAGAGGAGTTATGCCATCATATCTGCAGGTAGAGAACATATCGAAGTCATACGGCCCCAAGGTGCTCTTCGACTCCATTGATTTCAACATCAATGAAGGAGACAAAATTGCACTCATTGCACCCAACGGAACAGGAAAGACATCACTGCTCAAGATTCTTGCCGGAAAGGACAAATCAGATTCGGGCGGCAGCATAAAGTTCCTCAAGGAGATAAAGATTGCCTTCCTTGAACAGGAGTTCGAATACACCCCCTCAAACACAATAGCCCAGCAGATATTCACAGGAGATTTTGAGCAGGAGCTCAACGCAAAGAGAATACTCTCGGAACTTGACCTCTCTCCTGAAATGCGAATGGATTCCCTCTCGGGAGGGGAGGTGAAGCGTGTTGCCATAGCGCAGATGCTGGCCCAGGATGCCGACTTCCTCATTATGGATGAGCCCACCAACCATCTTGATGTGGACGCAATTGAGTACCTCGAGAACTATTTGAAGCGCTCCCGCTGCACTCTTTTTATGGTCACTCACGATAGATACTTCCTCGACCGCGTCTGCAACACCGTTATGGAGATGGACCGCGGCTCAATTTTCATATACAGGGGAGACTACGAGAACTATTTGACAAAGCGCGACGAACGCATATCGAACTATAACGCCCAGACCGAAAAGGTAAGGAATGTGCTCAGAAGGGAGCTGGAGTGGATGCACGCCACGCCCTGTGCTCGAAGCGGAAAGGCGAAGTACCGCAAACAGGCCTTCTGGGAACTTAAGGAGAGGGCGGAAGATACATATATTCAGAGGCAGGTTACAATGGAGGAACTCGGAGGAACAACACGCCTCGGCTCCAAGGTCATAAACTGCAAGCATCTCTCGTACTCCTACGAAGAGCAGGTTATTGTAGATGACTTCTCATACAATTTCCAGAGATATGAGAGGGTGGGAATAGTCGGGGCAAACGGAGTTGGCAAGAGCACCTTCCTCAAGCTGCTCCTAGAGAGCAACCTCTCATCGGTAGAGAGGGGCGAATCGCTCAACATTGGGTGGTACAAGCAGGAGGGCATATCCTTCAATGAAGATGACACCGTTCTTGATATTGTGCCCGACACATCGCTGCTGGGAAAATTCCTCTTCCCGCACGACATGTTTGCCAACAAGATTGCCAAGCTCAGCGGAGGCGAGCGCAGAAGGCTCTATTTGCTCACCATACTCATGCGCAAACCCAACCTGCTGGTTCTCGACGAACCAACCAACGACCTGGACATTGTAACGTTGAATATACTAGAGGAGTATCTCCTTGACTTCAAGGGAACCCTTATTATTGTCACTCACGATAGGCACTTCCTCGACCGTCTTGCAGACCATCTTCTCGTCTTCTGTGGCGGCGGGCGCATCAAGGACTTCATAGGCGGCTACACCGAGTACCGCAGCTTCATAAAGGATGTAAGGGCGGCCGAGCGCAAGGAGACGCTGGAGGCGGAGAGGG
>DCHN01000078.1:0-2497 GCA_002315995.1 Bacteroidales bacterium UBA1751
TTCCGTGAGGAGTATTTGTAAAATATATTTGCAGAAGCATAAATAATTTATATCTTTGCAGTCCCAAAATGAATGCAACCTCTTGTGTGGTGCGCTTCCAGTAGGGAAGCATTGCTTCAAGAGTTTTCTGACGAGCAGATTTGATGCACCGCCAACAAAGCACAACGTTGCCTTAAATTATTAAAGAAATGGATTTGATTAAGATTGCGCAGGAGGCTTGCGCACTTGGTGAGCAGAAGAGCTTCCCACAGTTCAAGGCAGGTGATACAATTACTGTTACCTACAAGATCAAAGAGGGTGACAAGGAGAGACTTCAGAAGTTCCGCGGTGTTGCCATTCAGATTAATGGCGAGGGCGTAACAAAGACCTTTACCGTAAGAAAAGTTTCTTCAGGTGTTGGAGTAGAGAGAATTTTCCCTTTTGCTTCTCCATTCATTGAGGAGATTGAGCTTAACAAGGTTGGTAAGGTTAGAAGAGCTAAGATCTACTACTTGAGAAACCTCACAGGTAAGAAGGCTAGAATCAAGGAGAAGACATTCGCAACAAAAGCAGAGTAATAATACTCTGCATACGGCCCCTTAGCTCAACTGAATAGAGCATTTGACTACGGATCAAAAGGTTGTGGGTTTGAATCCCGCAGGGGTCACAAAAAAATTTCTTAGAAACCTCCTCAAGGGGGTTTCTTCTTTTTTACTGCAACCCTACTGCACAAAACAGGGCTTCTCATCTCTTTAATGGAATATAAATTCCCCTCAATCAGCAAACCCTCAAATACTCAACAAGTCAAGTAATTAACCATTCAACCATTCAACCAGATAAACGCTCAATCCTCCTTTCTTTCTTTCTTTCTTTCTTCCCTCCCTTTCTTTCTTTCTTTCTTAAATTCACCTCGACGCTATTACCATGCTACATATATCTCTGGCGTGCTATTGAGATCGAGGCGAGGCAAAATTGACTCACCCCGACACCTGGCCATCTTTACAAGCATCTGAAAACCACTCCTTCTGCCGAGGTGATTTTAAGGAGAGAAACAAGATGTTCCATAAACACTGATGCTTATGAGTTTGAATCCGAGCGGAAGATTTGCTTGGAGAGTGAATGATTTATGTCGGTTCTATACTACTTTAAATCATTGAACTGACTTCGCTGAAAATCAGTCCACAGGATCTCACAACCTGTTTTGGAGAGCTATTGTAACGTGATAACAGCATTCTGGCAAGAGCCAGGCGTTGTGAAGTTGACAATGAGCGTATTGTCTCAACGCCGAACTTCTCACGACATAACTCAGTTTTATGCTGCTGCAACTCTGCAATTGGAATTGACAAGCGGGAAATGGACCCATTTATTGATTCAACATCACTCTCCTTGCTGATACACATGAAATAGTTATATCCCTTATAAGTTTTGAAAATCCTCTCAACTATTTCCACAGCCACGAACTCACCTGGGAAAACCATTGAACCAATCAATTTGAAAGGTCGAACTGGGGCTTTGTCTGTTTTCAGAATTTTTCTTATTTGCCTCGGAGGAAGAGATGAAGAATCGGTAAGCTGCGATTCCCACCCGGAAAAAGTCCAATGACTTTTCTTTCTGAAAAACAGAGGCCCGCTTGACCAAGGATAGTCCCATGCAGAGAACTGGATTCCACCTACTGGAGGATTCTTTATTACATAACAGATGACCGTCTTAAGATATCTGTCTTCACCAATCACCTGATAGTCAGGAGAAAGATTGGAGAGTTTATGTCTATCGTCATAGTGTGAAGAGAGGTACATCGAGGTGAGCCTGATATACTCATGAACAAATCCAGCACATTCCTCGAACTTGCCCCACAGAACAAAGTGTACATGGGTATCCATTAGCACGTACGCCAGAATTACGATGCAATACTTTTGCGATAGAACAAATATTCTGTTCGTACCAGCTACGAAGTCCTCATCACTCGCGAAAAGGAAATCCACCAAATTGCCATTGGTGGAGAAATGCCAACAATTTCTAACGGGAATGCTTTGACCTTTTACGAAAGGGGCGTTCAATCCAAGATCTGATTCAACAGCCCTGCGAATGCCATCGTTTATCTCCATCTTCAAAACCAGCGCCTCTTATGGCAACCTCAAAGACAAATTTAATGACAAGATTTTTTTATTTCAAAACATTTCGGCAAAATATCTAGGAGAAATTATTCAGTGAGGCATTCAAACAATTTTTTTCGGAGAAGTTGGTCAGTGAGGCATTCTGCCAAATCATTTTGTAGAAGTTTGTCAGTAAGGTATTCAAGCAAATTATTTCGGAGAAGTTGTTCGGTGAATAATCTCATAAATAGTATTCGGGAAATTTTGGTTGACAGACAGAACAGTGAAACAGCTATACAAAGTCAGTTGGCTTATCAGGCCACTTATTGCCATTGGAACTCAGCCGCTTCAGATTTCCAATAAATTGGTCATGGCTGTTAGACTAGCGCAACCTGGCTTCCTGGGATTCACCTGCGGCTGCCAAG
>DCHN01000078.1:2638-7311 GCA_002315995.1 Bacteroidales bacterium UBA1751
CTGTGCTTAAGTTCTCTGGGATTCATCTGCATCTGCCAAGTTGCTGGAATTATGCCTCCTTAAATTCACCTCGACACTATTCCCTTGCTACATATATCTCTGGCGTGCTATTGAGATCGAGGCGAGGCAAAATTGCCTCACCCCGACACCTAGCCATCTTTACAAGCATCTGAAAACCACTTCTTCTGCCGAGGTGATTTTAAGGAAAGAGTACAGAGAATATTTTTTTGGGTGCAGCTTTGAATCTTGCAGGGTTATACAGATTTTACGGTTTATGGTTACGTGGTTATATAATTATGTGGATATATGGATATTTTTACATATGGTGACACGTTGCTATACAGGCTTGTACGTGATTATGAGTGAGACCAAATAATGCCTTTGAAATTAATTGACATACTTGCAATGCTTTGCAGCCTGGGTCTTTTTATAATGATTTTGGTCAGCCATTTTTATTTTGTTATTACCTTTGATGGAACTTTGATTATATCTTATGTTTGGGATGAAATATTTATATCGTTTTTTGATTCTGATTCCTCTGCTTGCAGTCTCAAATCTCATATCTGCGCAGATATGTGACTTGAGTGGTCTGCAAATCAGTGAGTATACAACTGTGGAAAATGTATTTGAAACGGTTGGTGAACCTGACTCGCTTACTATGGAGACATATTCACCGGTGGATTATTCAACAACAAAACGAGTTTTCAGGAGGGGGAATTATGACAATGTCTTTGAACAGACCAGACTTGTTCGTGATGACATTGAAACAAGACTCACTTTCCATTATAAGGGAGGTGTCATTGATCTGGTAACTGTTGATCTTGAATGTGACAGTGGACTTTACGAAATGAAGTATTGTTTCTATTGTTTTTCACTTTACAGTAAAGGCGAACTTGTGCTTGGTGCAAAATGTAATGGAGTTGGTGTTCGGGTTGGAGACACTATGGAAAGTTTGAAACAATTTATTTTTAGTTCAAAAGATGAATCTGTTGCAGATGTGATGAAAATGGAGCAGGCACCGTTCTGGCTAAGGAAAGAGCACTCTACAGATAAAAAGCGTTGTTATGATATGTATCCGGGAAGGCTTAGCGATTCGGTCTGGCTTGTTTATGAGGAGAATGGAATAATAACAGGCTTCTATTATGAAGATAGATTGGGATATTGATTATCTGTGATATTATCTGTTGTAAATGAAAATAGTTTAAAAAAGCGGAAAAAAGTTTGTATTTTTTGAAAAATTATATACCTTTGTCACCGCTTTTGAAGCCCAGATGGTGGAATTGGTAGACACGCCACTTTGAGGGGGTGGTGTTCGCAAGGACGTGCAAGTTCGAGTCTTGTTCTGGGCACTTGAGAATTGGAATGTGAGTTCCAATTCTTTTTTTATATACTCTTTCCTGAATTGTGTGCATTTCAGCTCCCGTCTTTATTGGGGCTATTCATCTTTTTATTGAAATTCTCTCTTTTTGTTTTAACTTTATATGTTCGTTTTACAAAGTGCCATTTTATGAACAGACGTGAAATGTTGAGGAGCGCTGGTGGTGCCGCTGCCGTTTTTTCTTTATTGGGAGTCTCATCTCAGAGTTTTGCACAGAGTGGCGAAAATACGGATTCGCCGGAGGAAAAAGGAGGAGATTCTATCGCCACGGGTGTGGCAAAGAAAAAATTGATGGTCATAGGTGCGCATCCGGATGATCCTGAGTTGTGTGCGGGTGGTACACTCATACTCTTTAAGCAGAAAGGGTGGGATGTGGTTTCACTCTATCTTACAAGAGGAGAAAGAGGTATTCCTGATATGGGACATGAGGAGGCTGCAGCTGTTCGTATGAAGGAGATAGAGGCTGCTTGTGCGGTAACGGGTTCAAGATACAGGTTTCTCAGCCACGTTGACGGTGATTCGCAGATTAACCGAGAGAAGTATGATGAGATAAAACGCGTTATTGCTGAGGAGAAGCCTGATGTTGTTATTACACACTGGCCTATAGATTCCCACAGGGACCACAGGGTATGTTCAATTCTTTCATACGATGCTTGGAGGCAGCTTGACCACTCCTTTGAACTCTATTATCATGAGGCAATGAGCGGATTGCAGTCGCAGTTTTTTGCTCCTACCGATTATGTTGATATCTCTTCAGTTGTTGAATTAAAGCACAAGGCATGCTGGTGTCATATTTCACAGGATCCGAAATTTATGCTTGAGGAGTATCATATTCCTATGGAGAAGATGCGTGGAATAGAGGCGCATTGCAAGGCAGCCGAGGCGTTCGTTCATCAGAGGTGGGGTCAGATGGGAGATCTTGACTGGAAATAAATAAATTAACTTACATACTATGGAACAGAAGAAAAATTATGCATTGCCAATAGCAATGATGTTCGCGCTATTCTTCATGATATCGTTCGTGACAGGATTGCAGAACCCAATGGGTATCATTATTAAATCTCAATTTGCTGCCAGCAATCTTGTTTCGCAGCTCGGTAACTTTGCAAACTTCATTGCATACGCATTCATGGGTATTCCTGCCGGAATGCTCCTTACCAGAATAGGGTACAAGAAGACTGCTCTCACAGCCATTGCAATTGGCTTTGTGGGTGTTGCCATTACATGGTGCTCAGGTGTTGTTGGTGAGAAGATGCCTGACAATACAGCAATGATTTTTACCGTATATCTTTTGGGAGCGCTTGTTTCAGGATTCTCAATGTGTATGCTCAACACCGTTGTTAACCCTATGCTCAATACTCTTGGCGGCGGTGGAAACAGAGGTAACCAACTTATTCAGTTCGGTGGATGCTGCAACTCCGTAGGTGCAACCATAGTTCCGGTTCTGGGCGGTTATCTTATGGGCAATATTGCTGAAGCTAAGATATCTGACGCTTCACCTGCAATGTTCATAGCAATGGGAATATTCGCTCTGGCATTCATAGTTCTTGCTTCAATGAACATCCCTGAGCCTTATATTGCTGCAAGTGCTGAAAAGGATGTCAATGACAAGCACAGCGCGTGGAGTTTCAGACATTTTGTTTTTGGTGCCGTTGCAATCTTCTTCTATGTTGGCATTGAGGTTGGTATTCCTAATATTGGAAATCTCTTCATGACGAATGACCTTGGAATAGATCCTACAATTGCAGGCAGTATTGCCGGTACATACTGGTTCTGCATGCTTATTGGAAGACTTGTTGGCGGTGTTGCAGCCTCAAAGGTTAGCAGTAAGGCCATGCTTCTTACGGTTGCCTCCATTGCAGTTGTTCTTCTGCTTGGTGCAATAATGATGTCTCCTGCAGTTACTGTTTCAATGCCTGTGTTCCAGTCTGACATTTCATTTGGAATGGTAACAGTTCCTGCCTGTGTGATGCTTCTTACTCTCTGCGGTCTCTGCACTTCAGTAATGTGGGGAGGTATCTTCAATTTGGCGGTTGAGGGACTTGGTAAATATACTGCAGCTGCTTCAGGTATCTTCATGATGATGGTTTGTGGTGGTGGCGTTATGCCGCTGATTCAGGCTAAGATTGCTGATATGACTTCATATACAGGAAGCTACTATTTGGTTGTAGCAATGCTTGTTTACCTCATTTGGTACGCTTTGCACGGCTCAAAGAATGTTAACAAGGATATCAAGGTTGATTAGTAAGGGTTGTTTGATATGGATAAAGAGTATGTTGTTGGTATTGACGTTGGAGGTCAAACTACAAAAATTGGAATCGTAAACAGAAGAGGAGAGATTGTAAAGCAGTGCGTCATATCTTCAAAATATAACGCCGGTGAGGCTGCCCTTTTTGAGGATGCGGTTGCTTCTGCGGTTGAGAAACTGATAAGTGAATCTTCTCTGAAAAAGGAGCAGGTCAAGGGAATTGGAATGGGCGCACCGGATGGTAACTATTACGATGGAACCATTGTTGATGCAATGAATCTCCCTTGGGCAAAGGGTAGGGTAACTCCAATTGCTGCTGATATTAAGGAGAGGACAGGTCTTCCTGTTATTGTTACAAATGATGCAAATGCCGCTGCAATTGGTGAAATGACATACGGAGCAGCCAAGGGTATGAAGGATTTCATAATGATAACCCTTGGCACTGGAGTTGGAAGCGGTATTGTTGTGAACGGTTCTCTTGTTTACGGACATGATGGTTTTGCCGGTGAACTTGGACATACACGTATTGTGCGACATAACGGACGTCCTTGCGGCTGTGGCCTATGCGGATGTCTTGAGGCATATGCTTCTGCAATTGGTGTTGCAAGAACTGCCCGTGAGTGGCTCGATATGAGCGATGAGCCTTCATTGCTGAGAAAAGTTGACGAAATTACGTCAAAGGATATTTTCCTTGCCGCTGAGCAGGGCGATGCTCTTGCAATAAGGGTTTTTGAGTATACGGGAAGAATTCTTGGAACTGCTTTCGCTGATTTTGTTCCATTCAGTGCTCCTGAGGCTATAGTGCTCTTTGGAGGATTGGCGCGCGCATGGAAGTATATTGAGCAGCCTATTCTTAAGGCAATGAACGAAAATGTTGTCTTTCTTTGGAAAAACAAGGTTAAGTTGATTCACTCTACACTTCCTGAGAGTGATGCTGCCATTCTTGGTGCCAGCGCCCTCGCCTGGTAGCTAATTCATAGCGCAAATTACCTTCCTGAACCCTAAATGGCCACAAAACACCCCACTTTTGTGGCCAAATTACCTTCC
>DCHN01000078.1:7398-7531 GCA_002315995.1 Bacteroidales bacterium UBA1751
TCCGGAACCCCAAACGGCCACAAAATACCCCACTTTTGTGGCCAAATTACCTTCCTGAACCCTAAATGGCCACAAAATACCCCACTTTTGTGGCCAAATTACCTTCCGGAACCCCAAACGGCCACAAAACCAC
>DCHN01000078.1:7586-16846 GCA_002315995.1 Bacteroidales bacterium UBA1751
CCGGAACCCCAAACGGCCACAAAACATACCATTTTTGTGGCCAAATTACCTTCCTGAACCCTAAATGGCCACAAGCAAGGCGTCATAAGACGTCTAGCGGAGGGCGCGCACCCGTCGTCGCGCATAACAAGGCCACATCAGTGGCCTAGCGGAAGCCGTGTATTTTGCTTGCAAAATACGGAAGGCTGGGAGCGGTGCAGCAGGGTCACAGGGGCGGCAGCCTATTCGCGCGTAAAAAGCCGCATCAGCGGCTAGCGTAAGGCGAGCAGGGTGGGTCTGTGCAATAGCAAGCCTGGGAGCGGTGCAGCAGGGTCACAGGGGCGGCAGCCCCTTGAAATAAAAAGTTGGGGCAGAGCCCCAATCATTTAATAGGATGATGCTCCAGGATATTCTTATGCCACTGCGCAGTGCTCACGTGAGTGTATATTTCTGTGGTGAGGATGCTGCTGTGACCAAGCATCTGTTGTACGGCGCGGAGATCCGCGCCGTTTTCTATGAGGTGTGTTGCAAATGAGTGGCGGAATGTGTGCGGTGAAATCTCCTTTGTGATTCCCGCAGATGTGGCGGCGTCCTTTATGATGTGGAACACCATTTCACGGGTAAGTTTGCCTGCGCGCCTGTTCAAAAACAGAATATCTTCGTGATTTTGGCTGCGGGCTTTTGTAATGGTTTCCCACCGAAGTGGAATATAGTTTTCTATTGACTTTATAGCTGCTTGCCCAATTGGAACGAGACGTTGCTTGTTGCCTTTTCCAATGACTCTGATGAATCCCTCTTTAAGAAAGATATCATTCATTCGAAGGTTGACAAGTTCGCTTACCCTCAAACCGCATGAGTAGAGGCACTCCATAATGGTGCGGTTTCTCTGGCCTGTTTCGCTTGTGAGGTCAACTGATGCAATCATCTTTTCAATCTCTTCCAGAGAGAGAACCTGTGGCAGGTGCCTGCCAATTTTAGGGGCCTCAATTCTGCTGCACGGATTGCTGTTGTTTTCTTTTCCGCCACATGCCCCGAGCTCCATGTTCAGCCAGTTGAAATAGAGCTTCAGCGCGCTTAGGGAGCGTGCCTGGCTCCTTTTCGATATTCCATTCTCCTTCCTGTACTGCAAATAGTCCGTTATTGCTCCGGAATCAACCGATATCTCCTCAAAACCACTGTTGCTGGAAGATGAACTATCGGCTTGGGTGAGCAAAAAAGTGAAGAAACTCTCCAGGTCCCTTCTATATGCTGCAATTGTGTTGGCAGCAAGGGAGCGCTCCAGCCTGAGGTAGCTGCAGAAATCGTTGATAGAAGTCGCTGTATCAATTTTATCCATAGATGAATTGACTGCCTGCTCCGCAATGCCAGGCGATGTTCTCCGTACTATTTCTTGTCAGATGTTTGACTGCTCGGGCACCATTGCGAAATTGGACAGGAGGTGCATTGGGGCTTGAGAGCTTTGCATATATATCTTCCGTGCAGAATGAGCCAGTGGTGTGCATCGGCACGCTTCTCCTGCGGTATAAGTTTGTTCAGGTCGAGCTCCACCTCCAGAGGATTTTTGCCGTTGCTCAGCCCGAGACGGTGGGAGACGCGGAAAACGTGGGTATCCACCGCTATTACAGGAGCACGATATATGATTGAAGCCACAACATTTGCGGTTTTCCTCCCTACTCCTGGAAGAGTTTCAAGTTGTGCAACCTCCTTTGGCATGATGCCGTTGAATTCGTTGCAGAGCTTCTGCGCCATTCCAATGAGGTGCTTTGCCTTGTTGTTGGGGAAGGAGACTGATTTTATGAGCTGGTAAACCTCGTCGAAATCTGCATTGGCAAGCAATTGCGGCTCGGGATACTTCTCGAAGAGTGCAGGAGTGACCATATTCACTCTTTTGTCTGTGCATTGTGCAGAGAGAATTACCGCTACAATTAGCTGGTACGGGTTTTTGAAGTCAAGTTCGCTTCTTGCCTCCTTCATGTTGCTTTCGAACCAGCAGAATATGGCACTTATGTTTTTCTTTGAATTTTTCATGCTCGGTTTCATAACAAATCAAAAGATCTCCTCAAGAATGGATGAGTCGGTGTCCAGCTCCTCCAGCTTCTCTTTTAGCTTGAGTTCGCCATTTTCGCATACATATACTTTTGCTGGGTATTTGTATGTGAGATCCATGTTATGGGTAACCATAATAATGCCCTGGTTCTGTTCGCGATGTATCTTCATCAGGAGTTGCATTATTTCATCGGTTGTTTCAGGGTCGAGGTTGCCGGTAGGTTCATCAGCCAGAATGAGCGGAGGATTGTTCAAAAGGGCGCGGGCAATTACAACACGCTGTTTCTCACCCCCGGAGAGCTGGTGAGGCATCTTGCCTATCTTGTCTTCAAGGCCAACCATTGAAAGAACCTCCTTCACCCTCTGCTCCATAAGCGATTTCTCCTTCCATCCGGTTGCACCGAGAACAAACATCAGGTTCTCCCTTACGGTCATATCCATAAGCAGTTGGAAATCTTGAAAAACGACTCCTGTTTTCCTTCTGAGCATTGGAATCTCCCTCTTTCTGATTCTGCCAAGATTCCATCCTGCTGATTCAATGGATCCACCCTTGAATGGGAACTCGCAGATGAGAGTTCTGATTATGGAGCTTTTGCCGCTTCCCACCTTGCCTACCAGGTAGATGAACTCGCCGTTGTTGAGGGTTAGATTCACATTTTTAAGCACTACTCCACTGCCGTTGCAGATGTTTGCATCCTTAATTGCTACAAGGTGTCTCTCGCTATTTTCGGGACTATTGCCAGCTTTCATTTTCAATGCGATTTTCCGTTCAATTATTGAACAAAGATAGTCATGATTTAGTTGGAAAAAAACAGCTTTTTTCCTAAATTTGCACGATTTGTGCAGCATTGTGAGGGCATGGTTTCAAAACCCTTTGAAATGGTGTTGCATCTGAAGAAAACAGTAAGACAATGAGTGAAATTGAAAACAGCGTGAAAGAGCAGGCAGCCGGTTATGGCGCCGACAGTATTCAGGTTCTTGAAGGATTGGAGGCGGTAAGAAAACGTCCTTCAATGTATATTGGAGATATAGGCACGAGGGGCCTTCATCATCTTGTATATGAGGTTGTTGACAACTCCATTGATGAGGCTTTGGCAGGATACTGTTCAGATATAGAGGTGTTTATAAATCCTGACAACTCCATTACCGTGAAAGATAATGGTAGAGGTATTCCTACGGGAATGCATGAAAAGGAGGGCAGGAGTGCTCTTGAGGTTGTTCTTACAATTCTTCACGCCGGTGGAAAATTCAGTAAGGACAGCTACAAGGTTTCCGGAGGTCTTCATGGCGTTGGTGTCTCCTGTGTGAATGCATTGTCAATATATCTCAAGGCTGAGATTCACAGGGAGGGGAAGATTTTTGTTCAGGAGTATTCGAAGGGAATACCTTCTTATCCTGTAAAGGTTGTGGGTGAATGTGAGGATACAGGAACAATAATCACCTTCAAGCCAGATGCAGAGATATTCACAATGTCCACTGTATATGACTACAATACGCTTGCCGCCCGCTTGAGGGAACTTGCATTCCTTAACAAGGGTGTAAAGCTCAGCATTACAGATCTCAGGGTAAAGGCAAAGGAGGGTGACGAGGATGAAGATGGCGCCAGCGTAAATGCAACCAGTGCTTCAACAGATTCGCGCGATGCATCGGTGAAGGGAAAGAGCGAGGTCTTCTATTCAGAGCTTGGACTTCGTGAGTTCGTGGCATATCTCGATGGAAACAGGGAGAAACTTACTGAGAATCCTATATATCTTGAGACAGACCGTACGGGCATTCCTATTGAAATAGCAATGCAGTACAACACTGACTACTCCGAGAATATACATTCTTACGTCAACAATATCAACACAATAGAGGGAGGTACCCATCTGTCGGGTTTCAGAAGAGGACTCACTTCAACACTGAAGGCCTACGCAGATAAGAACGGATTCCTTGCCAAGGCAAAGGTATCCATAGATCCTGAAGATTTCAGGGAGGGCCTCACTGCTGTTATTTCCGTTAAGGTTGCCGAGCCTCAGTTCGAGGGTCAGACAAAGACCAAGCTTGGAAACTCAGAGGTAATGGCTGCAGTTTCAAGTGCTGTAAGCAAGGCTCTTGAGCAGTATCTTGAGGAGAATCCGAAGGATGCAAAGAATATTGTTGAAAAGGTGATTCTTGCTGCAACTGCACGTCAGGCTGCAAGAAAGGCAAGGGAACTTGTGCAGAGAAAGACAGTTATGTCAGGTTCCGGTCTCCCTGGAAAGCTTGCCGACTGCTCCGACCGCAATCCTGAGAATTGCGAGCTCTTCCTCGTGGAGGGAGATTCTGCAGGTGGAACAGCCATTACAGGCAGAAACAGGAAGTATCAGGCCATTCTTCCTTTGAGAGGAAAGATTCTCAATGTGGAGAAGGCAATGGAACACAAGGCATTCGAGAGCGAGACAATACGTAATATCTATACAGCACTTGGCGTTACAATTGGAACTGAAGAAGATAGCAAGGCGTTGAACCTTAGTAAACTACGTTATCACAAAGTTATTATTATGACTGATGCCGATGTCGATGGCGCACATATTTCAACTCTTATTCTTACATTCTTCTTCCGCTACATGCAGGATCTTATAAAGAACGGCTACGTTTATTGCGCCACTCCACCGCTCTATATGGTGAAGAAGGGAAACAAGGAGAAGTATTGCTGGACTGAGGAAGAGCGTGCAGCTCTTGTTGACGAAATGGGAGGAGGTTCAGAAAAGGGCCTTCACATACAGAGATACAAAGGTCTTGGTGAGATGAATGCCGTTCAGCTTTGGGAGACTACAATGGATCCTGACAAGCGACTTCTCCGTCAGATTACAATTGAGAATGCTGCTGAGGCAGACAAGATATTCTCAATGCTAATGGGTGATGATGTGCCTCCTAGAAGGGAGTTCATTGAACAGAATGCAAAATATGCGAACATTGACGCATAGCGCGCTCATTCATAAACTCTTCAAGACAGGGAATCCAATGGGTGTAAGAGAGTATTCCAACTCCTATGCAGGCAATTCATTCGCTTGGGCGGTGTCCAGGCGGATCTCCGTTCTTTTGCTTGTTGTCATGTTCATCTGTTCCGGATCTGTTTCAGATCGGGTTTATGCACAGGATTCTGCAAGGAGTGTACTTTCCAAGATTTTTTCTTCCCGTACCCCTGCCAATGAGAAGATTCCTACAAATAACGGTGATGCTTCCCAAACTACATCAAAAAGCAGGAAAAACAGCAAAAATGCTCTTCCGGTTCCGCAGGAGCTCCCCTGTAATGAGAAGATTCCAGGATATTTGGAGAGAAATGGAATGACTCTCGAGGACCTGTTTCAGGGGGAAGATGATATTGAGCCAATAGAAATAGAGCGCTCAATAGATTTCACCCCTCTGCCTGATGGTTTTGATGCGCTCGACAGCGAACTCGACCCCTTCAAGACTTCGCTTACCAATACAAGGGATACGTTCCGCATAGATGTCCACGACTATTGTCCGCCATGCACCGGATATGTAACATCGAATTTCGGATTCCGCAAATGGCGTCATCATAATGGAATTGACCTTAAGGTTTTCAGGGGAGACACCATATTCTGCGCGTTTGACGGCGTTGTGCGCATTCGCCGCTACGACAGGCGAGGTTACGGCTATTTCGTGGTTGTAAGACACACCAACGGCCTTGAAACCATTTATGGCCACATGAGCAAATTCCTTGTCCAACTTGGCGATAGCGTAAAGGTGGGTACTCCGCTTGGAATGGGTGGTTCAACCGGCCGTTCAACCGGCTACCACCTGCACTTTGAGATCAGGTATATGGGTAATCCGTTGAATCCTAATGATGTCATTGATTTTGAAACACATAAGGTAAAGAACAGCACACTTCTCATAAGTGCTTCCAATTTTGAGTACAAGAAGGAGATAGAGAAGATCAGATACTGGACGGTAAGGAAGGGTGATACGCTTGGAAGAATTTCAAAGAAGACCGGCGTTTCAATAAGCAGGCTCTGCAAGCTCAATGGAATCACAAGGAAGACAACTTTGCGTATCGGACGCAGAATCAGATATACATAGGCAATGATGTGAAGCTGAAGGATGTAGTAAAAGAGAATAGAAATTAAACAAATATAAAATTTAGAGTTATGGATATTTTTGAAAGAATTCTTAAGGACGATGGCGGTCCTCTTGGACAGTACAGAAAACAGGCACACGGTTATTTTGCATTCCCTAAGCTTGAGGGTGTAAAGGAGGGTGAAATAGGACCATATATGATGTTCAACGGGCAGAAGGTTCTTGCCTGGACATTCAACAACTATCTTGGTCTGGCAAACCATCCTGAGGTAAGAAAGACAGATGCCGAGGCTGCGGCAAAGTGGGGACTTGCATACCCTATGGGTGCCCGTCCTATGAGTGGCCACACCTCTCTTCACGAGCGTCTGGAGAGAGAACTTGCCGAATTTGAGTGCAAGGAGGATGCATACCTCTTCAACTTCGGATATCAGGGAATGATATCGCTTATTGATTCAGTTATTACCCGTCATGATGTCATAGTATATGACTCTGAGGCTCATGCCTGCATTATGGATGGCGTAAGACTTCACTTGGGAAAGAGAATAGTCTATCCACATAATGATATTGAGCGTTGCGAGAAGGCTCTTCAGCGTGCCACAAAGATTTGCGAGGAGACTGGAGGCGGTATTCTTCTCATTACCGAGGGCGTGTATGGAATGACTGGTGCTCTTGGAAAACTTGATGAGATATGCGCACTCAAGGATAAGTACAATTTCAGAATTCTCATTGATGATGCTCATGGATTCGGTGTTATGGGTCCTCACGGAAGAGGAACTTCAGAACACTTTGGTGTAATGGATAAGATTGACCTCTATTTCGGCGCATTTGCAAAGTCAATGGCATCTATAGGTGGTTTCGTTGCTTCTCACAAGTACATTATTGATTATCTCAGATACAATCTCCGCTCGCAGATCTACGCTAAGTCACTTCCTATGCCGTTGGTTGAGGGCAACCTCAAGAGACTTGACCTCATTCGCAAGGGTGATGATCTCAGAGCACAGCTCTGGAAGGTTACACGCGCTCTCCAGGATGGTTTGAGAAAGAGGGGATTTGACATTGGCGCTGCAGAGGCTTGTGTTACTCCTGTTTTCATTAAGGGTGAAGTTGCCGAGGCAACAGACATTCTTGTTGATTTGAGGGAGAACTACCACATATTCTGCTCCGCTGTAGTATATCCTGTAGTTCCTAAGGATGTTATCATGTTCCGTCTTATTCCTACCGCAATGCATAATCTTGAGCATGTGGAGTACACACTCAACGCATTTGAGGAGCTTCAGAAGAAGATTACCGCCGGTGCATACAAGGGCGCCAAGGAGGTTAGAAATATGTCCATTGAGTAGATGATGAACACTCTTAAGGGGAAAATAGCTGTTGTAACAGGTGCCAGTTCTGGAATAGGTCTTGCAACTGCCAAGGAGTTTGCTTTTCAGGGTGCGTATGTGGCTCTTGCTGCACGTAATGTTGAAAAGCTTGCCGATATTGTTTCTTCGCTGAATAAACAGTATGGGCCAATGGCCAATGGGAAGGAGGCATTCATTGCTGTTGCCACTGATGTTACAAAGGAGGATGATTGCCGCAATCTCATTGCAAAAACCGTTGAGCATTTCGGCCGTATTGACATTCTTGTAAACAATGCTGGAATATCAATGAGGGCTATGTTCAAGGATCTTGATTTGAGCGTCATACGCAGGCTTATGGATACAAACTTCTGGGGTACAGTATATTGCACCAAGTTTGCCCTTCCATATCTTCTTGAAGCCAGAGGCTCTGTTGTGGGAGTCATTTCAATAGCAGGCTTCAAGGGACTTCCTGCAAGAACCGGTTACAGCTCATCCAAGTTTGCCATTTACGGCTTCCTTGACACTCTGCGTGTGGAGCATCTTCACGATGGGCTTCATGTAATGGTATTTGCACCTGGCTTTACAACATCCAACATAAGAATGACTGCGCTTGTTGCCAACGGTAGCGAGCAGGGCAAGACTCCACGTGAGGAGGGCAAGATGATGAGTGCGGAGGCTGTTGCTCATAGAATGGCTGTTGGAATCATGAAGAGAAAGGCTCAGGTAATCCTTACTCCTGTTGGCAAGGCAACTGTGCTCCTCAATAAGATTTGTCCAAGGCTTCTCGATAAACTGGAGTACAACTATATGAAGAAGGAGCCTGATTCTCCTTTGAAGTAATTGATAGTTCATACTATGAAGATAGTTTTTCTTGATGCCAACACAATTGGCGCTGACGTTTCTCTTGAACCTATTCGCAAGTGCGGTGAACTGGTGTGTTATGACTATACTGCACCCGAGCAGGTCTTTGAACGTATATCAGATTGTGATGTGCTAATAGTTAACAAGGTTCAGATACGCCAAAGGCAAATAGATGCTGCTCCTAATTTGAAACTGATATGTGTTGCCGCAACCGGCACCAACAATGTGGACATTCCGTATGCTGCTTCAAAGGGAATACCTGTGAAGAATGCAATTGATTACTCCACAAACAGTGTTGTTCAGGTCACTTTCAGTATACTGCTATCGCTGGTGGGAAAAATTCCATATTTCGACAATGCGGTAAAAGGCGGTTCATACAGCGCCGGAAACTCCTTTACCGATGTTTCCAATGTGTTTTGGGAGCTTAAGGGCAAAAGGTATGGCGTCGTAGGGCTTGGTAACATAGGGAGCAAGGTTGCAAGAATTGCGCAGGCTTTTGGTATGGAGGTATTCTACTATGCCACAAGCGGTAAACCACACAGTGATGAATTCAGGGCTCTGGAACTTGATGAGCTTCTTTCAACATGTGATGTTGTTTCAATACATGCACCTTTAAATGATCGTACCGAAAACCTTATTACCTACAGTAAACTTAAACTTATGCAGCCTCACGCATATATACTCAATATGGGAAGGGGCGGCATAATAAATGAGGCGGATCTTGCAAAGGCTCTGAACGATGGAGTTATTGCAGGTGCTGGAGTGGATGTCTTCACAAAGGAACCGCTTCCGGCTTCATCGCCATATTTTACAATACAGGACAAGTCCAGAATTATTTTCACTCCGCATATTGGATGGGCTAGTGCGGAGGCCAGAGTGGTGCTTGTTGACAAAATAGCCCGGAACATAGAAGAATATGCAGCAAAACATTAGAAACATTGCAATTATTGCCCACGTTGACCACGGCAAGAC
>DCHN01000078.1:17000-19529 GCA_002315995.1 Bacteroidales bacterium UBA1751
ATAGATACTCCGGGCCATGCCGATTTCGGTGGAGAGGTTGAGCGCGTTCTCAATATGGTTGATGGAGTTCTTCTGCTCGTTGATGCCTTTGAGGGTACAATGCCACAGACAAGATTCGTTTTGCAGAAGGCAATAGAGCTTGGAAAGAAACCGGTTGTTGTCATTAACAAGGTGGACAAGCAGAATTGTCGTCCAGATGAGGTTAACGAACAGGTCTTCGATCTTATGTTCGCTCTTAATGCAACTGAGGAGCAGCTTGATTTCAAGACAATGTATGGAAGTGCAAAGCAGGGTTGGATGTCGGATGACTGGAAGAAGCAGACCAACGATATAACACCGCTTCTCGATTGCATTCTCGAGCAGATTCCTGCTCCAATTCAGGAGGAGGGTACTACTCAGATGCTTATTTCATCGTTGGAGTACTCCCCATACGTTGGGCGAATTGCAGTGGGCCGTGTAAAGAGGGGCTCAATAAAAGCTGGTCAGAATATCACTCTCTGCAAGAGAGACGGTTCAATGGAGAAGTCAAAGGTCAAGGAACTTATGATTTTTGACGGACTCGGAAAGAAAAAGGTGGATGAGGTTCTCAGTGGAGATATCTGCGCAGTTGTTGGTATTGATGGATTTGAAATAGGTGACACCATTGCAGATTATGAGAATCCGGAGGCTCTTCCTCCAATAAGTGTCGATGAGCCTACAATGAGCATGCTCTTTTGTATAAATGATTCACCTTTCTTCGGTAAGGATGGTAAGTTTGTCACTTCAAGACATCTTAAGGAGAGGCTTGAAAAAGAGCTTGAGAAGAATCTCGCATTGCGGGTGAAACCTGGAGCCGGAGCAGATTCATTCATTGTATCAGGACGTGGAGTCCTCCATCTTTCAGTTCTCATTGAAACAATGAGAAGGGAGGGATTTGAACTTCAGGTGGGACAGCCTAAGGTTATTGACAAGAATATTAATGGCGTAAGATGTGAGCCTATAGAGCATCTTACAGTTGATGTTCCTGATGATATGTCGGGGAAGGTAATAGAGATAACAACCAGACGTAAAGGAGCGCTTCTTCACATGGAGCACAGAGGTGACGACAGAACCCATCTCGATTTCGACATTCCTTCACGTGGTATCATAGGTCTGCGAAGCAACCTTCTTACCGCAACTCAGGGTGAGGCAATTGTGGCTCATCGTTTCAAGGGATATGAGCCTTACAAGGGAGAGATTGAGATGAGAACCAATGGCTCACTTGTGGCAATAGAGACTGGTCTTTCCATTGCATACTCAATGGATAAACTTCAGGACAGGGGACGATTCATTATCTATCCTGGCGAGGAGATATATGCAGGAGAGGTTGTTGGAGAGCATACCAGGAGCGGTGATCTCTGCGTAAATATATGCAAGACAAAGAAACTCACCAATGTTCGTGCTGCAGGTTCGGATGAGAAAGTTACACTTCCACCGCCACTCCAGTTCTCACTTGAGGAGATGCTCGAGTATATTCAGGATGATGAATTGGTTGAGGTTACACCTAAGCATTTGCGTATAAGAAAGACCATTCTGGATGAAACAGAAAGAAAGAGACATAAACTTTCTTAAGGCTGTTCATATTCTTTTGAAATTATTGCAAAATTATTACCTTTGCAGGCTCATAGTGGGATATTGATATGTGTAATATTCAAATTAGGGGATTGAAGGACGGAAGTCATGAATTTTCCTTCCCGCTTGAAAAGGAGTTTTTTGAGAAGTTTGAAAGCGCTCTGATTCTGGATGCCTCTCTTGTTGCGGACATTGTCCTTGAGAAGAGAAGAAGTTGGATGAACCTGAGTTTTGAAATTAACGGCACGGTAACGGTACCATGTGACAGATGTCTTGATCCTTTGTCTTTGGAAATATACTGTTCTGAATCGCTTCCTGTGAGAGAGAGTGGGGCAGCAGGTACAGGTGGGGGTCGTATGGATAATATGTCAGGCGATTCGGAGTCTCAGGGCGGGTTGTCTGAAGATGTGGTTCTTGTTGAACCGGATGCTTCGGAGTTGGACTTGAGTCAGTTGCTTTACGACTACGTTTGTATTAATATTCCGTTGGTCAGAAGGCATCCCAATGGAGAGTGCAACAAACAGATGATTGAAAAGCTTGCAAAGTTCTCTGCAGGAGATAAGTCAGAAATCCAAAGCAGTGATGCGAAGATGAGTAATTCCGTGGATTCTCCCTTTGCTGCATTGAAAAGTATGCTTGAGAATAAGAAATAGAAACAATTAAAATACTATTTAGAGATGGCACATCCGAAACACAAATTATCAAAACAGCGTAGAGATAAACGTAGAACTCATGATAAAGCTGTAGTTCCTACATTGGCTACCTGCTCAAACTGTGGTGCAACTGTTATGTATCATCACGTTTGTCCTGAGTGTGGTTACTATCGTGGCCGCCTTATCATCAACAAAGAGGAGAAAGCAAACTAATTGCTTAATCTCTTTGAAAAATAGAGGGGACTTGTCCCCTATGATGGCCCCGTAGTTCAACGGATAGAATGGA
>DCHN01000053.1 GCA_002315995.1 Bacteroidales bacterium UBA1751
GGTTTCGGTAACGTTGCTTGGGGTGCATGTACAAAGGCTACTGAGCTTGGTGCAAAGGTTGTTGCAATCTCTGGTCCAGACGGCGTTTGCGAGATTCCTGCAGGTATCACTCCTGAGATGATTGACTATATGCTCGATATGCGTGCTTCTAACCGTAACAAGGTTGAGGATATGGCTACCAAGTTCCCTAAGGCAGCTAAGTTCACCGCTGGTAAGAAGGCTTGGTCAGTTAAGTGCGACATCGCTCTTCCTGCAGCATTCCAGAATGAGCTTTCAAAGGCTGATGCTGAGGAGCTCGTTAAGAACGGTACATGGTGCTGCTGCGAGATCTCTAACATGGGTTGCCAGGCTGAGGCTATTCACTACTTCCAGTCAATCAAGGGCTTCTTGTTTGCTCCTGGTAAGGCAGTTAACGCTGGTGGCGTAGCTACTTCAGGTCTTGAGATGACTCAGAATGCTGAGCATATCAGCTGGGATGGCAAAGAGGTTGATGAGAGACTTCACTCAATCATGGCTTCTATTCACGAGCAGTGCGTTAAATTTGGAAAGCAGGCCGATGGTCACATTGACTATGTTAAGGGTGCTAACATCGCCGGCTTCATGAAGGTAGCTACCGCTATGTTGGAGCAGGGTATCATCTAATTGATAAATACCAATCCAAATAACAAGGGACGTCAGCAATGGCGTTCCTTTTTTTTATTGAGAAAATTATTAAATTTGCTTGATAATGCCTCTTTATAAAGGCAGTTATGACGAGTTATTATGAAAATCGGTGTAATGGATTCCGGGGTGGGTGGTCTTTCAGTATGGAGAGAACTCATTCAACTGATCCCCGGGGCTGATTATATATATGTTGCCGATAGTGGATACTGTCCCTACGGAGAGCGTACCCCTGAGTACATACAGGACAGGTGCGTGAAGATAATAGACTATCTGCTGGGTGAGGGGGTTGAAATGGTTGTCATTGCGTGCAACACTGCAACTGCTGCGGCAATTGACATGCTAAGAGAGAGGTATTCTATCGCCCTGGTTGGTATGGAACCGGCAACCAAACCGGCCGCACTTGCCTCAAAGAGCGGAGTAATTGGCGTGCTGGCCACCAAGGGTACATTCGGCGGTTCAAGGTACATCAACACGCTCAATATGTTTGCCAAGGATGTGAAGGTGCTCGAGTGCGTTGGAACGGGCCTTGTGGAGTTGGTGGAAACGGGGCAGGAGCACTCGCCAAAGGCCTTTTCACTTCTTTCGAAGTATGTGCTGCCTATGGTGGAGCAGGGCGCGGACCATATAGTTCTCGGCTGCACCCATTACCCTTTCCTCACTCAGGCGATAGAGGAACTTACTGAAGGGAAGGTAACCCTTGTTAATCCGGCACCTGCAGTGGCCCAGAGGGTGAAGCATCTGCTCGATGAGGCTGGAAAAGGAGTTGGAGAAGATGTTGCCTTCTCTGCGGGAAGAGATCTTTTCATCTCTACGGCTGACAATATAGATGTACTCAACAGAATGACCCTGAGCATTGTAACGTCAATTCCCGGATGCTTCAGAAAGATGTCATACAAACAGATGGACATTTGAATGGAGAGGAGCACAACAAGAATAATATTCGCATTATGATAAAGAATAATACATCTAAAGTGCTGAAGGAGGTGACACCCCTTTCAAATAGGGATTGCCTCTATATTGCCGACAGGAGCAAGAGCGAATTCACCTATCCTGTTCATGCGCATAAGGAGTGCGAATTGAACTTTACCGAACATGCAACCGGCGTGAGAAGGGTTGTGGGTGACTCAAGCGAGATTCTTGGCGAGTATGACCTTGTGCTTATAGGCGGTGGCGTTGAACACGTGTGGGAGCAGAATGAGTGCAGGTGCGACAAGATACGTGAAATTACCATTCACTTCTCGTCCGACATGTTTCTCAACAGCTTCAAGGACAAGGCTCCGTTCGATTCAATAAAGGAGCTTCTTGCCAAGGCGCAGAATGGTGTGGAGTTCCCTATGCAGGCCATTCTCAAGGTGTATGACAAATTGGATTCGCTCTGCAATCAGGAGCGTCCGAGTTTCTATGCCTTCACCAGTTTTATGGAAATTCTTTATGAGTTGAGCCTTTACAAGGATGTGAAGACGCTCTCTACAACTGCCAAGGCTAAGATTGAGTTGCATCCCGATAATCGTAAAATCAAGATTGTTAAAGAGTTCATTAACAAGAACTATAAGGAGGAGATCAGGCTCTCAGATCTTGCCGGTATGGTTGGAATGAGCAGTGTAGCCTTCAGCCGTCTCTTCAAGAACAAAACAGGAAGGAGCCTCTCTGATTACATTATAGATATACGCCTTGGATACGCTTCCAGAATGCTTATTGATTCACAGATTCCTGTGGCAGACATCTGCTTCCACAGCGGATTCAACAATTTGAGTAACTTCAACCGCATATTCAAGAAGAAGAAGAATTGCTCTCCAAAGGAGTTCAGGGATACATACAGGAAGAAGAAAATTATAGTCTAATAATATGTCGAACTTTTCAAGGGCAGCGTTGTATGCCTTGTTGATACTTTTTTCGCTCCCATTTGCGGCCAATGCGCAGGTGGGGCGTTTTGATGCTGATGCGCATACTCCGGTTGAGTACAGGTACAGGATTCTGCCAACTGACAATTGGGTCTTCTGGGACACCACCATTCCAACGGTTGAGTTTATGGTATCAAATCCTGGGCCGAGGAGCGATAGCAAGAGGGTGAGGCTTGTTGTAACCAGAGATACCCTTACTCCCGTTTATACCTTTGCACAGGATGTCTCTTTGAACAGTGGGGACTCTACAAGAGTCACCTTCTCTTTTAATTTCCTTGAGAGCGGATTCTATAAGGTGTCACTCTTTGATGACGGTAGCCTGCTGGGAGAATTCGAGAGAAGGAGCACCAAGGTTGTAAGCGAGAGTGTAATTGCGTATGAACCGCAGAAAACTCCATATTCACGAGTTGAGCGTCCTGAGGACTTCGATCTTTTCTGGCAAATGGGAAAGGGTGAGGCGCAAGCCTACCCGCTCATCTCCACAAGCAAGAAGGTAAAGGGCGTGAATGGGTCGAGGAACGTAACCACCATATCGTTGAAAGGTTTTGGTGGAAGCGAGATAAAGGGCTATTTGGCAGTGCCAAAGTCTTCGGGAACTTTCCCGGTGGTAATCTCTTTTGCGGATTTCGGTTCTCAGCCTGATGTACCTGTGGAAATAGATGACTCACTGAAAATGAGAATTGATTTTGTGGTGTTCTCCTATAATTCACCATACAGAGTCGGGAACAAGTATGAATGCTCTTTCAGAAAGGATTATCTCAATGGGTTGAGAGCTCTTGATTTTATTCTCTCCCTTGGAAAGACAGACAAGAACAGGGTATATCTGGAGGGTTATGGCAAGGGGGCTTCAGTTGCTCTGGCTGTAGCAGCCATTGACAAAAGGGTTGCAGCGGTTGCTCCATACTCCCCTTCGCTTGCCATATTCCCATTTCTGCTCAGAAATGATGAGCAACTGTGTGGAGCAATACTTGGAGAGAGCGCTTCTGCTGGAATGGACCGTGAAACCAGGAAGGTCCTCTCATACTTTGACATCACACTCTTCGCTCCTATGGTGCAGTGCCCTGTAATATATGGCGTGGGACTTCAGAATGAGAAGGTTATGCCAAGAGTGAGTTTTGCCTCCTACGCTGCTCTTTCCAATACTCAAGATGCTGAATACTATATTTTTTCACATTGCGGGAGCACTCCTCCAAAGTTGTGGGAGAGCATCAAATGGAACTTTTACAAAAAACATTTAAGGTAGGTTGTTTTATTTCATAACCATTGTTTTATTCCCTATCTTTGCGTGTTCTTAATTCTTTGGATTATGTCATATAATAAAGTGTTTTTGATTGGAAATGTGGGAAAGGATCCGGATGTGAGACATCTTGAGAGCGGCACAGCCGTTGCACAGTTTTCTTTGGCCACATCTGAAAGGTACAGGGACAAAAATGGCGCTACACAGGAACTTACTGAGTGGCATAACATTGTTTGTTGGAGGCAGCTTGCGGAAATTGCTGAAAAGCATATAACCAAGGGTACCCAGATTTTTGTTGAGGGAAAGATCAGAACCAGGAACTGGACTGATCAGACCGGTGCAAAACGTTATACGACAGAGATTTATGCCGATAATGTAAGACTTCTTGGCAAAAAGGGAGATTCTTCATTCGGGGCATCTTCCCAGGGTGGATTCCCGGCAGCACCTGCTGCACAGCCTGCACCTGAGCAGAATTATGCGCAGCCGTTTGCACAGCAGCCATCTACCACCGTTTCCAATGTAAATTCACAACCTATTGTGTCACCTGCTGATATTGCGGTTGAGGCATCGGATGATCTTCCATTCTAATTATGAAAAGTGTTGATGTTGTTCTCGGTCTTCAGTGGGGAGACGAGGGAAAGGGCAAGATAGTTGATGTTCTTGCTGAAAAGTATCCTGTTGTTGCGAGATTTCAGGGCGGACCCAATGCGGGTCATTCCATACATTTTGAAGGTAAGGAGTTTGTTTTGCATTCAGTTCCTTCAGGTGTCTTCAGGAATGGGTCATTGAACTTCATTGGCAATGGAGTTGTTCTTGATCCAATTATTTTCAAGGAGGAGTGCAAGGCAATTGAGGCAATGGGTGTTCCTGTAAGGGAGAGGGTTGTAATAGCAAAGAGAACCCATCTCATTCTTCCTACACACAGGACAATAGATGCTGCATCGGAGGCATCGAAGGGAAAGAGCAAAATCGGTTCCACCCTCAAGGGTATTGGACCTACATATATGGACAAGACAGGAAGAAACGGCCTCAGGGTTGGAGATATCCTTACATCTGATTTCAAGGAGAGATTCAACGCCTTGAAAACAAAGCATATCGCTTTCCTCAAGCAGTTCGATTTCCAGTATGACCCAATGGAGAGGGAGGCAGAGTGGTTCGATGCAATAGACTACATGCGTTCTTTCAAAATTGTTGATGGCGAGTATGAGATGAACTCATATCTTGAAAGCGGCAAAGCTGTGCTTGCCGAGGGTGCACAGGGCTCAATGCTTGATGTGGATTTCGGCTCATATCCATTTGTAACTTCATCTTCAACAGCGTGTGCAGGTGCCTGCATAGGACTTGGCGTTGCACCTTCAAGAATTGGGAACGTATATGGAATATTCAAGGCATATTGCACCAGAGTAGGTTCAGGACCATTCCCAACCGAACTTTTTGATGAGACTGGAGAGCGTCTCCGTCAACTTGGACACGAGTTCGGTGCTACAACCGGCAGGGCCCGCCGTACAGG
>DCHN01000010.1 GCA_002315995.1 Bacteroidales bacterium UBA1751
CCGCTGATGCGGCTTTTTGAGCGCGCGACGACGGGTTCGCGCCCTCCGCTAGGCCACTGATGTGGCCTTGTTATTTTAGGATAAGGTTTTCTGGGGAGAGTTTGGGAACGTAGTGGATGCCGTTCTTGCGGTAGTAGTTGTGGTTGTCGGATTCGTTTATGCTCAGGAGCTGTATTTTTTCGGCGCCTTTCCCTATTGCCAGAATTGCAAGAGGCTCTGACGGGAGGTTGAAGGCCTCTTTTAGTGCAGGTTTGTTAATGGAACAGACAATGATGCCGTTAAGGCCCATGTCAACGGCCTTCAGAAGCATGCTTTGCATTGAAATACCGAGGTCAATGTCAACAATGCGGTCTTCCGGTTTTGTTGAGCATATTATTATGAATGCCTGGGGCTCGGTTCCTGGATATGGAAGATGAAGTTCCGGGAGTGCTCCTCCAAGTTTCATGTTCTTGAGTACATCTTCAAATGCTTTCTCTGCCGTTACAAGTTTGAATCGCAGGCACTGCTGATTCCTGCCGGAAGGAATTCGGCAGTTCACTGAAACTATTTCTTTTAGTTCCTCTTCAGTTATAATTCTCGATTGGTCGTAACCTCTGTAACTTCTATTTTTAAGTAACAGATTATCAATTGATTGGTTTACTCTTTTAATAACTGTTTTCTTTTTTGCATCGGGGCCGAAGAATTCGTCGAATTTCTTTTCAAGATAATTGTCTGCCATATTGACATAAATTTTGTGGGTATGAATTTTGATATCTATAGCGGTGCCGGGTAGTAGATAAAACTATCGCAGGTGGAAAATAGAAAATCAAATTAAGACAAATATAAATAATAATATTATGAAGGGTTCAATTGGTGTTACTACGGAGAACATATTTCCGGTTATCAAGAAGTTTCTCTATTCAGATCACGAAATTTTTCTGAGAGAGCTGGTTGCAAATGCGGTTGATGCGTCGCAGAAGATGAAGGCGCTTGCCAATGTGGGTGAGTTCAAGGGTGAACTTGGTGATTTGAAGGTGAGTATTTCTCTTGACGAGAAAAAGAAGATTGTTACCATTTCAGATAATGGTATTGGTATGACTGCAGCTGAGATTGACAAGTATATCAACCAGATTGCATTTTCAAGCGCGGGAGAGTTCATGGAGAAGTACAAGGATAACATTGAGTCAATCATTGGTCATTTCGGCCTTGGCTTCTACTCTGCATTCATTGTAAGCAAGAAGGTGGAGATTGTATCACTCTCTTGGAAAGAGGGCTCAAAGGGTGTAAAATGGAGCTGTGACGGCTCTCCTGAGTTCCAGATGGATGAGGTTGAGAAGAAGGAGAGAGGTACTGATATAATCCTCTATCTCGATAGTGAGTCTGAGGAGTTCGCTTCAAAGGCAAAGATTGAGGAGTTGCTTAACAAGTACTGCAAGTTCATGCCTGTTCCTGTGGTATTTGGTAAAAAGCAGGAGTGGAAGGATGGCAAGATGGTTGATACTGAGGAGGATAAGGTAATAAACAATATTGAGCCTCTTTGGGCGAAGAATCCTAAGGATTTGAAAGATGAGGATTATCTGGGCTTTTACAGAAACCTTTATCCTATGCAGGAGGAGCCGCTTTTCTGGATACATTTGAACATTGACTATCCGTTCAATTTGACAGGAGTTCTCTATTTCCCTAAGATTAAGGAGAGAATGGATATAATGAAGAACAAGATTCAGCTCTTCTGCAACCAGATGTACGTTACAGACCATGTTGAGAATATTGTTCCTGACTTCCTCACTCTGTTGTATGGTGTAATTGATTCTCCTGATATTCCATTGAACGTTTCAAGAAGCTATTTACAGGAGGATGCTTCTGTAAAGAAGATTTCCACATACATTACCAAGAAGGTAGCCGACAAATTGGAGGAGATTTCAAAGGAGAACAGGGAGAATTTTGAGGCAAAGTGGGACAATATCAAGCTCTTTATTGAGTATGGAATGCTTTCGGACGAGAAGTTCTATGACAGGTCGGCAAAATTTGCCCTTTTTAAGGATGTTGACGGCAAATACTTCACCTTTGAGGAGTATCGGAAAGCTGTGGAGGAGAAACAGACCAACAAGGAGAAAAAGGTGGTTTATTTGTATGCTACAGATGTCCAGAGCCAGTATGCTTATATTGAACAGGCAAAGGCCAAAGGATACAGCGTACTTCTCTTCGATTGCGAGCTTGATGCACACTTTGTGAATCTGCTTGAGAGCAAGCTTAAGGATACACAGTTTGCAAGGGTTGATTCAGATACTGTTGACAATCTTATTGTGAAGGAGGAAAAGAGTGCTCCGGTTGTGGATCAGAGTCTTACTGATGATATGAACAATGCTTTCAGTGCTGTTCTTCCAGAGGGTGCCAACTACTTTGTGAAGTTGGAGAACATGGGTGCCGATGGCAAGCCTGTTGTCATTACCCAGAGCGAATTCATGCGCAGATACAGGGAGATGAGCAAACTTGGCGGAGGAATGAACTTCTACGGCCAGATGCCTGATTCTTACACTATTGTGCTTAACAACGAAAGTCCTCTTATTCAGAGAATAATTAATGAGAACAAGGAGAAGAATGGTGCTGCTTTCCAGGAGTTTGATGCAAGGCTCAATACTTTGAACGGTGAGCTTGACCAGATAAATGAGGTTAACAAGGATAAGAAGCCTGCTGATATTTCAAAGGAGGATACAGAGCGCAAGAACAAGCTAAATGAGGATATTCAGGGTGTTAAGAGCGAAAGAAAGGCTGTTATGGAGAAGTTTGCAAAAGAGAATGATCTTCTGAAGCAGCTTGCTGACATTGCTCTTCTCTCCAACAATATGCTCAAGGGCAAGGCTTTGAACGATTTTGTAAACAGAAGTCTCGAACTGTTGAAATAGTTTTCATTGCTTTTCCTCTTTTGCCTTTGCTTCACTTAATTTGCTTGAAAATGTGCTTAGTTAACGTTGTTTTTGTTATATTAGCACATTGAAACTTCAGGTAAATGAAGCAGGAGAGGGTAAAATTATTGGCTATAATAATTACGATAAGTTATGTGGGCGCAGTTTTATTTATGTGCCTGCATAACTTTTCTTCATCTGATATGGAGCTGCCTACATCATTTTTAGGTATTCCAATGGATAAGGTGGCCCATTTTATCATGTTTCTTCCATTTTGCTTTGTCTTCTGGTTCCTTTTATGCTTCTCCAGGGAGGATCGTTCAGGACACGTATATGCAATGATACTTTTGCTGGGCCTGTTTTTTGCTTCAATAACGGAAGCTATGCAGGAATCATTTACCGAGGAGAGGTGTGCTGAGGCATACGACCTCTTTTCAGATTCGCTTGGAATCTCATTTGGAATGGCTTTGGTGCTCTCCTTGAAAGAGCGTATCTCTGCTTGCATTAACAGAATATTAATATAAACATATAGTATTATGAAGAAGTTTATCATTTCTCTTCTAGTTTCTCTTGTTCCGTTCATTTCATTTGCACAGAATAAGGTAAAAGAGTATCAGATGTCTGGTTTTACGGGCATCAAAGCTACCCATCAGTATAAAATCAATGTAAAGAAGGGTAACAGCAAGACAATTAAAGTTGAATACCCGCTTGAGTTGGAGACATATATAAGCGTCATGCAGGAGAAGGATATTGTGGTATTCAGCTTCAATAAGTCATTCACCCAGAAGGTGGCTTCTACCTTTGACTCAAAGGAGAAGGCAAAGGCGAACCAAATAGTTGTTACTCTTGAAATGCCTGAATTGAACTATGTTGAGTTGGAGGGTTCTTGTTCTCTGAATATGGAAGGGCATTTCCAGACCAGTGTCTTTTCATGTGCATTGAGCGGTGCCTGCGATGCCAATCTTTCGGTATGGGCAAGCACATTGAGAGGAAGCGTTTCAAGTTCAGCCAAGCTTTTTGCTGAGGGAAGCTGGGAGAATATTGATTTTGAGAAGAGCGGCAGTTCAAAACTCAAGATATCAGGAGATTGTAATGGCTTGCTGCTGAAAGCTTCAGGTTCAGGCGATTTTAATTTTGATGGAGAGATTGACGATCATGCCAAGGTTGAGGCAGGTGGATCAAGTAACAACTATTTTAAGGGCGAGTGCAAGTATCTGGTAATTAACGCCACAAAAACTGCCCTTGTAGATGCGCAAAAGCTGAACGCAACCTCTGCTGAGGTTTCAGCCCGCGGATTCTCAAAGGTTCATGTAAGGGCATCAAAGGATCTCTCTCTTGATGCTGGCATGACAGCGAAGATTCATTATTATGGCGATCCTAAGAACCTGTACTTGGAAGGAAACGGAACACGTTACGAGGCTGAGGGAGATAAAAAATAATGAGATAGCAAGATTATTCACATTTAACACAATATGACAGCACAAGAGTTACACAAAAAGGCATTTGTCCTTGATTCTCACTGTGATACACCTTCAAGAATATGGGAGGGGTATCCTTATACAGAGAGAAACACAACCAATCACATAGATTTTGACAAACTTGTAGAGGGTGGGGTTGATGCTGCATTCTTTGCAATTTACACATCAAACGCACTTGAACCTGATGCAGCTACCAGAAAGGCCCTCCAGCTTATTGCAGCAACATACGATGCAGTTTACATGCATCCTGGCAAGGTTGCCATTGCACGCACTGTTCAGGAAGCAAGAGAGCTGAAGGAGAGGGGAATGGTGGCCATTTTCCTTGGAATGGAGAACGGACTCCCTATTCAGAAGGATTTGAGTCTTTTGAGGCTTTTCTATAGAATGGGCGTAAGATATCTCACACTCACACACTCACGCAACAACGACATTTGCGATTCATGTACAGGTAAGACCCCTACATGGCATGGTGTAAGCCCATTCGGCGTGGAGGTAATTAAGGAGTTGAACCGTCTTGGTATGATGGTGGATGTTTCACACATCTCAGACGAGTCGTTCTATGACTGCCTCAAGTATTCAAAGGCTCCTATTGTTGCAACACACTCATGTTGCAGGGCTCTTGCAAACAGGCCTAGAAACTTGACTGACCAGATGATCAAGGATTTGGCCGCTAAGGACGGCATCATTCAAATCAACTTCTATCCTGCGTTCATAAGCGAGAAGTATTACGAGGAGTTCAGCAAGGTTTCTGATGAGTTTGAGGAGAAGGAGACAGTTTTCAAGGCAAATACACAGGATCCAAAGGCTAGAAAGGAGTTCTTTGATGTACGCGACAGACTCTTTGCAATTCCACGTCCAGGCGTTAAGGAACTTGTAGATCATATAGACCACGCAGTTTCTCTTGTAGGTGCTGAGCATGTTGGTCTCGGTTCTGATTATGACGGTATTGAGATTCCGCCTGCAGGGCTTGAGGATGTGACAAAACTCCCTGCAATTACTGAGGAACTCAAGAGAAGGGGCTACTCTGACTCTGCAATTATGGGAATACTTGGCGGAAACTTCCTCCGTCTCTTCTCACAGGTAGAGCAGATTTCTCATACCTTGTAGATAGAATATTGTCCGACAAAACAGCCGCTTCACGGGATGACCTGTGGGGCGGTTGTTTTGTGTGGAGGCATTGGCCAGACACGGGCCACCCGTGTCTGGCCAAGTTGTTGAGAGCTAATGGATTAGTGTGCGAGGATATTCAGTCTAAGGAAGTTGAGGGCGTGGGAGGCGAAGCGGTTGATGTTGATGTCGCGGCGGCCACGGAAACTGAACATCTTTGAAGCTACGAAATCCCTGCCGGCAACGCCTACCCAGACTGTGCCGGCAGGCTTTTCTTCTGTGCCGCCTCCTGGGCCGGCTATTCCCGATGTTGCAACCGCAAAATCGGTTCCAAGGAGCTTTCTCACACCTGCGGCCATCTCCTCAACAGTCTGGCTGCTTACGGCTCCGTATTTGTCAATAGTCTCCTTTTTTACGCCTAAAGTGTTTATTTTCACGCTGTTGTCGTATGAAACAACGCTGCCCCAATAATATCTTGAACATCCTGATACTGATGTGAATAGTTCTGCCATTTTTCCGCCGGTGCAACTCTCTGCAGTTGAGACTGTTGCACATCTTTCAAGCAGGATGTCGCCCAAGACCTTTTGGAGTGAATCGTCTCCGTATCCGTAAATGGTATCTCCAACTATCGCCTCGAGTGAGGCAATCTGACGCTCTATTTCAGCCTCGCCTGCAGCCTTTTCAGTGCCGTAAATGGAGAGTCGAAGCCTTACGCCCAGAATTGAGTTGGGGAGGTATGCAAGGTGCATGTTTGCGGGAAGCGCATCCTCCCAGCTCTCAATCATTTTTGAGAGGGTAGACTCCGCTATTCCAAATGTACATATTGTTTTATGGCAGATGCTTTCAAGGGTGAAATGGCTCTTTATTGACTCAATAATCTTTGGAAGGGCTGTTTCTGTTTCAAACGGAACGCCTGGCATTGAGAATACAAGGGCTCCGTTGAGTATGAATTCCATAATAGGAGCCGTACCCACCTCATTAACAATTACTCTGCAGGTTGATGGTACGCGGGACTGATCTCTGTTTATGTCGGACATTTCAACGCCTCTGGCGGCCAGAATTCGGCTGTTTACGGCCAATTGGGCGGGGTTGTCGATATAGGTGGAAGTTCCAGTGAGCTGAGCTATTGTCTTCTTTGTAATGTCGTCTTTTGTAGGTCCAAGGCCGCCTGTTACAACCACTATGTTCGATTTATTTGCGCATCTGGTGAGGGTGGAGGAGATTTCCGCTGCGTCATCTGATGTAGAAACCATTTCAACTACCTGGACGCCAACTGCTTCCAGAGCCTGTGAAATCATTGATGAATTTGTGTCAACTATTTGACCTATAAGTATTTCATCACCAATGGTACAAATTGTTGCTGTTGTCATTTCTTTATGAGATGTTTGTTGATGCGTTTTACAAAAGCAGGACCGTTGTATATGAAGCCTGAGTAAATCTGCACAAGAGAAGCGCCGGCATCGAGCATCTGTTTTGCGTTTTCAGGGGTCATAATACCTCCTGAGGCAATTATTGGCAGGATTCCGTTGGTTTTCTTGTGAATATATCTTACAACCTCAAGGCTCCTGTTGAAGAGAGGTTTGCCGCTCAGGCCTCCGTTGCCTATTTTCATTACCGTTTCTTTATTTGTGATGAGTCCTTCGCGTGAATTTGTGGTATTTGTGGCTACAACACCATCAAGGCCGCTCAGGAGCACCAATTCAATGATTTCGTCGAGCTGTGCGTTGCTCAGATCCGGCGACAGTTTAAGTAGAATAGGGCGGTAGTTGTCGTAATAGTTTCTCAGGGTGAGCAACCTGTCAATAATCTGGGAGAGGTGGCCTATGTCCTGGAGTTTTGAAAGGTCCTTCACATTAGGACAGGAGACATTCAGAACGAAATAATCCACAAAATCGTAGAGCAGTGAGAATGAACGCTCGAAATCCTTTGCGGCATCCTCGTTGCTCACAGTGGCGTTCTTGCTGAGGTTAGCTCCAAGAACGCAGTTGGGTTTGTGCTCCTTTATATATTCAACGGCATATTTGACACCGTTGTTGTTTATACCCATTCTGTTGATGAGTGCCTGATCCTGTTCAAGCCTGAATGAGCGCGGCTTTGCATTGCCATCTTGCGGAAGCGGGGTGAGGGAACCTATTTCTATAAAGGAGAAGCCGAACGGTGCCATGAGATTGTAGAGGTCTCCGTTCTTGTCAAACCCTGCCGATAGTCCAACTGGGTTCCTGAACTTGATTCCGAAGACTTCGCGCTCGAGTTGTGGCGATTGGCATCTGAAAATAACCGACACTATCCTATTGAAAAATGGTATGTAACCCAGTATTTTAAGTGCGCAAATAGTGGTCTTGTGTGCGCTCTCCGGATTGAGGAGGAACAGTACTTTTCGAATCAGTTTATACATATATTATATATGGTGTTTTCTCTGTTTAGTGCACAAAAATAGCCATTTATGTGCTAAATGGCTAATATATTGATTGCGAAATTATTTCAACTCCTGGTAGGTGCCGTCTGAGAAGAGGAGAATCACCTTTTCCACCTTACGATTACGCTGTGGCTGTACTATGTCATGTTGCTGACCCTCTGGAGGAGTGTTGATCTCTGGTGCTGCTACACTGCTGACAACATTGTTAATGCCACCGTTGCCACCTACCACGCTGGATGTATTATCACTATTTGCGG
>DCHN01000094.1 GCA_002315995.1 Bacteroidales bacterium UBA1751
TTTACAGATGCATCAGGAGTTGCCTTCTCAAGCCACTCGATTCCCTGATCAATCTTCTTTGCTGCAATGGCAGCCATACCGCCAATCTTGTATGCATTTGCATTTTCACCATATGAGAGCATCTTTGCGGCAGCCTCAACAGCTTCATCGTTCTTCTTACCCTTGTATGCAGCCAACATCTTGCTCTGATATATGTTCTGAAGGAGTTTATAAGCCTTTGCCTGATTCTGAGGTCCCTCAGCTGCAGCCTTCTCAAGAACAGGAACAGCCTCCGCAACGTTACCTGCCTTAACAAGTGACTGGCCCTTCATAAGCAATACTGTTCCAACAAAACCCTTTGCCTTGTCAGCAGTCTCCTGATCTCCATACTCAACAGCCTTTGCTGCAGTTGCCTCCAACCCTGCAAGAGCCTGGTCGAAATTGCTGGCCTGAATATCTTTGTTGGCAAGCTGAAGCATAATTGTAGGAATCATCTTTTTGCAATCTGCAACGAGGGATGCTGCACTCTCCTCCTGTGAAGCCTGAGCAATCTCAAGGGCTTTCTGCATTCCAGCAAGAGCATCTGTGAAATTATCAGCCTGATATGCTGTTACCGCGTTATTAAAAGATTCTGTGGCCTGTGCCATATCCTGTGCGTTGGCACTGCAGAAAACAAACAAAGCAACAACTGCTGCCGATAAGAATTTTTTCATCTCTTTTTAATTGTTAAGTTTATATTGATTAATGTTTTGTATTGTCTTAGCCAATTCCTTGCCAAATTTAAGGAATTTTATAAACCCTAACAATTTTTGGCGTAAAAAAAGTATTTTTGCACAAGGTTACGGCGTCAGACGCCGCAGTGAATTCCATTTAAATTACAGTGTCATGACTCATTCTTTCCGTTTTCATATCTTCTTCATTGTTTTTGCAATTGCACTCCTTGCAATGCCGCAACTTCAGGCGCAGGATGTTGAGAAACTCCCGGACGATCCGAGGGTACGCAGGGGAAAGCTGGCCAATGGATTAAGTTATATTCTCATAAAGAATGGTGCTGAAAGCGGTAAAGCCGATTTCGGAGTTCTCCAGAACATAGGCACAAGCATTGAAGGAGAGGGGGAGAAGGGAATGCTGAAACTTCTTGAAACCCTCACAATGCGTGGAACCAGGAACTTCAATGATGCAACCATTCTCTCATACCTGAAATCAATTGGAGTCCCGGCCACAAATATTGAGTTCAATACCGGTGTTGACAACACCGTTTATTCAATTAAAGGGGTACCTGTAAAATCTGGAAATACCGTTGACTCAACCCTGCTTATTCTTTATAACTGGTTGGGCTCAATGAACCTTGATGAAGAGGACCTCAAAGAGGAGATTCCATTTCTTAGAACACGCCTGGCCAATGAGAGTACAGCCGAAAAACGCCTGAATGACGCTCTAATAAAAGAACTCTACCCCAAGAGCAACTATTACCACTCCATTGGAAACGATGCGGTTAATTCATTGGCAAAAATATCTTCAAAAGAGTTGAGAGCCTTCTATTACAAATGGTTCAGACCTGAGCTGCAATGCATTGCCATAGCGGGTGACATAGACCTTGACCTTATGGAAACAAAGATAAAGTCTCTCTTTGTAACCATTCCCAAGCCGCTTGACAAACAGAAACGCACCCTCTACTCTCCAAAGGAGTTTGAAGGGGTGAAAGTGAGTGTACTTACAGACAAGGAGTACAGCAGGACAAAGATTACGGTTGCCATTCTCAAGGAGCCGATTCTGGAGAAGTACAGGAACACTACAGTTCCATATCTTCAGGAGTATTTTGACGATATAATAATCAATACCCTTGAGGGGAGGCTTAACTCGGCTATTGCCGGAAAGAACATAGCAATCAACAACCTGGATGTTAAAAAGGGACGTTTCCTTGATATCTCAAACCTCGAGGCATTCACCATTAGCTTTGAAACCCTACCGGAGTCAGCCTACGCCGCTACATCCTTCATAGGAACCGAGCTGGAAAACCTTGCAAAGAACGGCCTCACACCGCAAGAGATGAGAAAGAACCGTGATATCTATTTCAAAGGGGTTGAAACACAATATGACGGAAGAAAATCACTTCCAAACAGTTTCTATTTCAACAGAATTGAGAGAAACTTCTTTGACGGATACACTCTTGCCAGCACTGAAATGAAGTTTGAAGTTCTCAAGGAGATGGTATACGCCATACCTCTCTCAAGCATCAACGAGTATACCCAGAGCCTTCTGAATTCACACAGAAACACACTATTAAGTTGCTTTATGCCTTGGCAGCGCAATAGTGACCCGCTTTCAAAGGAGAGGCTTCTTCTTTCATACAACGGTTCTGCCCTGAGTGCTCCCGTTACAATAAAAGAGTCCGAGCCTGTTGTTTGGCCTCTCATTGCCCTTGGCTCAACGGCTCCGGCACTTCTGAGTGAAAGCCTAGATGAGGTTACTGCATCAACCGTAATGCACCTTTCAAACGGTGCCACCGTTATTTTCAAAAACAACCCTTCATCAAAGGATACCATTGCCTTCAGGGCTGTAAGCAAAGGAGGCTACTCCCTCATGAAGGGCGTGACCCCGAATATGGAACGTCTTCTGAACGAGAGCGCCGAAATAGGCGGTCTCCTGGAGATGTCAAAAGCTGATATTGAGAAGTTGTTCACCTACAACAATATCTCCATTTCAACAAGGATATATCCTCAGAAAGAGGAGATTGAGGGATATGCTGCAACCTCAAGCGCTGAAAAGATGATGCAGGCAATTTACCTTGAAATGACAGCACGAAGAGCCGACCGCAGTGCATTTGACACATACAGGAAAGGATATTTATATCAGGTGCAGACTCAGAGCCTCGACCCTGAGGTTGCATTCCGTGACTCGGTTGAATACTACAACGTAAGCAACAGAAATTATGTAAACAAACTGGATGCTGATGCTATAAACTCCATTGACTATAATGCCCTGTTCAAAGAGATTGGAAAGAGATTCTCCAATGCTGCCGACTGGACATTCATATTCAGCGGTGACTATAATCTGCAGAGTCTTAAGGAGTATGCAGTAAAATATCTTGGAGCCATTCCTGGCAGGGAGCAGGATAATGAAAGCAGCATTGTCATTCCGAATTATGCCAGCAAAAACTCCATTCAAAGAAGATTCCTCTACAAGATGGTTGCCCCAAGGAGTATGGTTAGCGTAACATACAACAATGCCTGCAAAACCTCCACCGCCAACTATATTCTTGGAAACATGGTATCAATTTACCTCAATGAGCAGCTGAAGCTCAACAGAAGCGGCAGAATGTACTCCAATCTGTTCATTGATTTCAAGTTGAAGTCATATCCGGAAGAGTTGGCCACCATGGAGATTTCGTTTGAAACAGACAGTACAACGGCTCAGAACACCATTGACAATGTAAAGGGAATCCTTGTTAATGTAGCAAACGGCAAACTTTCAAATGCTGCCTATAAAGAGCTTGTCTCTACAACCAGGAACATTTTCCTCACATCAATTCTGAAGAATGCATACTGGCTTGACATACTTGAAGAGAAGTATCTGTTCGGTCGTGACTTCCATTCCGATTTTATGAGCTCTCTCGAAACTCTCTCAAAAGACAGGTTCGAAGCATTTGTGAACTCACTTATAAGAAAAGGCAATGAAATTGCAGTAATAATGGATGGAACAACCAAGGATGTGAATACCCAGAACCTCTTCAAGGAGGAGGGATTCATAAAGGATTATTTCAATCTTTAGTGAAAAAGCCCTTCAGGCTTTTAAAATTGAAAACAACAAGTGAAACTGTTATTATTACAAGCCCGACAATGGAATATGTGTCGGGCCTGTCATTCTTTAAAATAGTCCAGCACTCTATGCTTCCTACTACCGGAAGGAGAAACTTCCACATATTGAGTGATGAAACCTTCACTCCCTTTCTTGAAAGGAGATGAAGCCATATTATGGTTGTAAATATGGTTATTAGAACCATGGCCCCAAGTGAAATATAGAACTCCATGTCAACGGGAACATGGGCAATCCCCTCGAACGGATAGGCCAAAAGAAGCAGGAGCACTCCTCCGAAAATCATCTCCATGGCACTCAGAACCTTAATGTCAACCCTTGTAAAGTCAACTCTGGCAACAATAATGTTCCCATATGCCGCCGAGATACAATCAATAATAATAAGAAGAATTCCGGCAGCAGATGCAAACCCCATTGATTTTATTGAGAAAAAACTGGGCCAGCTCACCACAACCAATCCCATTATTCCAAGCACCAATGAGCATATCATCAGTGGCGTGAACTTCTCATCTTTTATAATCCACGACGATAGAAGCGTTACGAAAAAGGGCTGGCATCCAACAATGAGCGCAACAATTGATGCATCGGTAAGACTCTGCCCGCAATAATATGCCCCATAAAGAATTGTTGTTGAAAACAACCCCACTTTAAGCATAAGCAGCCAGTACTGCTTTACCTGATTAAAAAAATTACGGTTTGCCACTGCCCACGGGAGCAACAACAAACCGGCAATTGTGAATGTATATCCTGCAAACTGGAGAGGTGCCTCCATATATTCAAGCCCTGTTTTGGTTGGAACAAAACTTGAACCCCACATGACACATGTGAGTATTGCAAGGAATGTAGTAGAAGAAAAAATCTTCATTAAACAGTCATGATTTCCTTCTCCTTGGCAGCAACAATATCGTCAATCTTCTTGTTGAAGAGATCTGTCTCCTTCTGAATCTGTGCCTCAGCATCCTTGCATACATCCTCAGGAAGCCCATCCTTCTGGAACTTCTTGTGAGCGTCAACCACATCCCTGCGGGCATTCCTTATGCTCTGTTTTGCCGTTTCGCCAGCTGCACGAACCTGCTTTACAAGCTCTTTGCGCCTCTCTTCGGTAAGAGGTGGAATGTTTATTCTTATATTCTCACCATTGTTCTGCGGTGTATATCCTATGTTGGCAGCAAGAATAGCCTTTTCAATTACAGGAATCATACTCTTTTCCCATGGCTGAATAAGCATTGTCTTTGCATCAGGTGTAGTGATGCTGGCAACATTTGGAACAGGTGTCTGGGAACCGTAGTAATCAACCATTACCTGCTGGAAAATTGCAGGATTAGGTTTGCCGGCACGGTAAGTCTTGAGATCCTCATCAAGAAATGTAATAGCCTTTGCCATTTTATCCTTTGCTGCGGCAATGTTCTCTTTTGAAACATTTAAATCCATATCTCTATTTTTTAGAATTATTTCAGTAACAAGGTTGTTATTTTACAAGAGTTCCTATCTTTTCTCCTGAAAGAAGCTTCGTAAGATTTCCAGGGGTGTCCATATCAAAAACCACAATTGGGCAGGCATTCTCCTTGCACAATGTAAATGCAGTGAGATCCATTATCTTTAGCCCACGGCTATATACCTCGTCAAATGAAATCGTGTCAAATTTGACCGCATTAGGATCCTTTTCAGGATCTGCAGTATAGACACCATCGACCCTGGTTCCCTTGAAAAGAGCGTCTGCCTCTATTTCACAAGCTCTCAATGCGCTGGCTGAATCAGTTGTAAAGAACGGGTTTCCAGTACCTCCGGCAATAATTGCCACTCCTCCATTTTCCATACACTCCACTGCCTTCTCCTTTGCATAATATCTGGCAACAGGCTCCATTGGTAGAGATGTGAAAACCTGTGCATCAACACCCTCATCCTGTATGAACATGGCCAAACCAAGTGAGTTTATTACAGTTGCCAACATTCCCATCTGGTCTCCCTTCACACGGCTGAACCCTTTGCTCAAACCCTGCACTCCCCTGAATATATTACCTCCGCCTATTACAATTCCTATTTGAACACCACTCTTTGCACAAGCTGCTATCTCCTTGGCATATTGGGTCATTCTGACATTGTCAAGCCCCTTTCCGGTCTCCCCTCCGAGACTCTCACCACTCAATTTCAAAAGTATTCTCTTGTACATCATAACCTTTATTTATGAAACAAAATTAGCCAAAGATTATGATAATTGCAACTAAGAGGTTATCTTTGCTAGAAGTTGCGGCGACTGCAAAGCAACCTGAAAAGATATATTTAAAAATCATTAATAAAATATGGCTAACATTTTTTCATCGTCCATTGGAAAGAAGCTCATTATGAGTTTGAGCGGTCTCTTCCTTATTTTGTTTCTCTTTGTACACGCATTCGTAAACTCTCTTTCACTCATAAGTGATGAGGCTTTCAATGCAGGTTGCGAGTTCATGGCTCTTCCGATTGTATCCGTTATTGTGCCTGTACTCGCTTTCGGTTTCCTTATTCACATCATTTACGCATTCATCCTTTCCATAGGAAACCTTAAAGCAAGAGGATCTGAGCGTTACGCTGTTCCAAACAGGGCAAAAACTGACGACTGGGCATCAAAGAACATGCTTGTTCTTGGCGTAATTATCATTCTGGGCATTGCACTTCACCTTACAGATTTCTGGGCAAAAATGCAGCTTGCAGATTGGACAGGAAATGAAGTTCCAGCGGGTGCAACTCTCATGCATGCAACATTCAAACCGCTTTGGCTCACCATTCTCTACATTGTATGGTTCATATTCCTCTGGTTGCACCTCAACCATGGTTTCTGGAGCGCAATTCAGACAATAGGATGGAACAATGACATCTGGATGAAACGTTGGAAAGCAATAGGTCTTGTAGTATCATCAATTCTTGTTCTTGTCTTCATTGCTGTAGCAATAAATGCACACCTTGTTGCAAATTGCCCTTGCTGCTGCGCATAATAAGTTTTTCATGAAATTGCCGGAAGGCAATGTCACAAATATAAAGGAGCTCAACCACCAAAAGTAGGTTGAGCTCCTTTGTATCACTATCGCCCCGGGTGGGCGGTTAAAATTCTAGTAACCGAGAGCCTCCTCAAACTGCTGCATCACCTCGTAACGGTCCCAATCGGCGCGGTTTGAGAAGATGAGTACCAATGCGTTGGACTCAGGATAGCGTGCTGCAAGAATCTTGAATCCACCGTTGTCTCCAGTGTGATAGATTACCATATTGGTGGCGTCGGTCTTAGGCTCAATGAACCAACCGTACCCGTACCAGGTGTTCTCGCGGTTCTGGTAGTCGCTGAACTCACTGCCTGTTACCAATGTCTTAGGGCTCTGCGCAAGCTCTCTTGACTCAGCTGTAAGAATGGTGTTGTTTCTCAAAGACCTCTCCCACTGTGCAAACTCATGTGTTGAGGTATATATACCACCATCTGGACGGGTGGCAAAGAATGTCTCCTCGCCGTAGTCGAGTTCATACCAGTTCTTTGGCTCTTCTGACTTCACCGCTGAAGCTGTACGCTCTTCAGGCATATTCTCAACATCCTCATACTCATAACCGTGAGCCATGTTTGGAATGGAACTCTCCAGTTCAGGTGTAAAATAGAGTGCATTCTCCATACCTGCAGGAGTGAAGATATTTTCCCTTACAAAATCTACGAAAGGCATTCCTGTAACTTTTGCAACAATATATCCGCAGAGAACAAATGTAGGGTTGATATACTCATAATTGGTGCCTGGCTCAAAGTTCAACTTCTCAAGAAGAGGGAAGTAGCTTACAGCAAGCGAATCGTCTCCAAGAATTCTCTGCTCTCTTGTAAGGCCAAGAAGTGATGACCTTGCATCAGGAATTCCTGAGGAGTGAGAGAGAAGATGCTTGATCTTGATATCCTTCCAGAAATCTGCAGGATACTCAGGGAAGTACATTGCAACCGAATCTTCAAGACTCAACTTGCCCTGCTGGGCAAGAAGAAGAATTGCACTTGAAGTGAACTGCTTTGATACTGACGCAATATTGAAGAATGTGTTTCCGTCTATTGGCGCCTTGGTGTTGATATCTGCAATACCGTAACCTTTGTCGAAGATTACGCTGTCGCCCTCCATTATGAGAACTGCAGCGCCAGGCTCATCTGCAGGGAAGAGCTCCTGACAAATTGAATCAATCTTGTCTAAACGCTCATTAGCGGAATTGGAACAAGCTGAAAGCATAAGAACTGATAAGATTATTAAAACTGTTTTTTTCATCTCTGTGTTGTTTGATATTCTACTTGATAAGTCCGTTGCTTACAGGTTTTCCGTTGCACCAGACCTCCTTTATGCATTTTGACGAGGCTGCATACACCCAGTTGGAAATGAGGCTGTGACACGGATTCATAGCAAGCTCCTTAAGATCTACCAATATGAAATCCGCCACTTTTCCCTTTTCAATGACACCACCGTTAATTCCAAGAGCCTTTGCTCCGTTTTCAGTCGCCATTTTGAAGACCTGCTGCGCAGTGAGCAACTCCGGATTTCCACCATTTGCAAGAGATCCATCATCTAAAGCTGTAACGCATTTTGCAAGAAGTGATGCAAACTTCATCTCCTCCCTCATGTCAAGGTTGTTGTTGGAAGAGACTCCATCGGTTGCAAGCGTGAGGTTCACTCCACTGGCAATTGCAAGCTCGTATGGGAATCTGCCGCTGCCAAGCTTCATGTTGGAACATGGACAATGGCTTACACTTACACCCCTTTGTGCAAGAATATCCCACTCTTTCCTGTTTACATATACGCAGTGTGCGGCTATTACATCTGGGCCAAGGACTCCAATAGAATCAAGATACTCCACAGGCCTCATTCCGGTGATCCTCAAGCAATCTGAAACCTCCTGCGCTGTCTCGCTCAAATGAATGTGGATTTTGATTCCATTCTCCCTTGCGAATGCGGCACACTCAACAAGATTCTTCCTTCCCACGGTATATATTGCATGAGGAGCCATAACCAGTTGTATCATACCACCTGTAGGATCCTGCCAATGCTTTACGAACTCATGCTTGGCCTCTGTTTGAGCCAGAGTATGATTGTCCATTACAGTAATTCCAATGCTGGCCCTTATGCCATACTGCTTTACAATGTCAATAGTCTGTTCTATTTCAAAATACATGTCGTTGAAGGCGGTGGTACCGGTAGATATCATCTCCTTAACGGCATCCTCGCTGCCCTGCCTTATCATAGCAGGCGTCATTTTCGCCTCAAATGGCCATATCCACTCATTCAGCCATACGCCAAGCGGTTTGTCATCTCCATACCCCCTCATTGGAACCATTGCGGCATGAGTATGTGTATTGTAGAATGATGGCAGAATGGCAATCTCAGGCTTCTGCGCAGATTGAGAAGGGGAGATTTCTCCTATTATACCCCCTTTTATCTCAATGTCCACCACCTTGCCGTTGAGCAACAGGCCTGTCAATACTCTATTCATACTATTGTAAATTGTATTAGTTTAGAAAATACCCCTTCTACTATTGTGTAGAGGGGGTATTTCATATTTTTCAGACAAAGTCCGAAATCAGATTATCTGATCTTTGCGAACTCTATATCCTTCTCGCTTCTCTCTTTGAGAGCTGGTTTCTCGCAAGCCTTCTTGAGCTCGTTGTTAGCTACTGAAGCGTTGCCTACACGAGCAGCAGCAATTGCGCGGAGGTATGCCTGGCATGAGCAATCCTTTGTAGCAATTGATTTAGCTGTGTTGAGGTCATTTACGAGAATGTTAGCAAGAGCCTCGTTGAAGCCGCCCTCACCCTTGAGGTTCTTTGCAGCATCAGCATACTTGCCATTCATGATATCAACAATACCCTGGTTGTACTTAGCCTCAGGAGCGTTGCTCTTTGCAGCATAGTTTGCAGCAGCCTTGTAATCCTTCTCCTGAATAGCAACTACAGCCATATTGTTGTAGTAAACATCATCCTTCTCAGATACCTTGTTCAAAGCAGCCTTAGCTTCAGCAGTTTTGCCAGCCTTGAGGTATGTAGCAGCCATGCTGTTCCAAGCTCTTGAGCTGTTGAACTTCTCAGCAGCCTTCTTGTAAACTGCAACCTGAGCATCTGTACCCTTTACAAGAGTAGCTGTATAAAGAAGAGCCTCCTCATCAAGGTTGTCAGAGTTGTTATCAATCATAGAGAGCAACTCCTCGTCTGTCCAGTTCTTGTACTCAACGTTTGCAATGAATCTTGATCTTCTCAACTTAGGAAGAATGGTCTTTGCAAGGTCATCGAAAATAGCTGACATGTTTCTGATCTCACGCTCTCTTACGCTTGACTCTGAATACATTGAAAGAACTCTGAGAATAAGGTCCTTATCCTGCATGTCTGAATTCTCAACCATTGCCTTGAAGCCTTCCCAGTCCTCACCTGCGCCTGTTACGTTTACAGGAGCTGTAGATTTAGCCTTCTTGTTTATGGTCTTGTCAAAAGCTGTCTTTGCTGTAGAGCTTCTCTTGTCAGCAAGCTTGTCGTTCAAAGCCTCTTTTCCATCTGGTGAAGCATAAGCAATAATGTCGTTTGAAGTAACGGTTGATCTCTCGTCACTCTTGATCTCCTCAAGGAATTTCTCCAACTCCTTAACCTGCTCTGACTTCAACTCCTTAGGTCTAACGTTCCACTGGTTGATCAAATAGAGAACCTGAGCCTCCTTTGTGTAGTTGATAACCTTCTGGTAGTTGTTTGCAGCAATAGCAGCAGAACCCTGATGGTTGTTCATCTCAATGAGCATATATGTGCAGTTGGTACCATCGGCAATCTTTCTTGGCTCTGGATATGCATAGCTCTTTGTACGCTTCTTGTTGTAAACTGTTGCTCTGAGCTCGAGAACTGCCTTCTCAACACCCTTTACATAGTCGAATGACACTCTTCCAGAAACTGAACCGCCATTCTCATAGTTTACTACCTGGTTGTTCTCAAGAACCTTCTCACCCTGAATTGTAAGAACCTTACCCTTGATCTCACCACCATCGTAAACAAGTACAGGGGTTACCTCAAGAATTGCCTTCTTAATGAAATATTTCTGTGGGAATGTCAATGTGTAAGTTGCATCTATCTTACCTGCAACGCACTCAAGAACCTCAGGGTTGCATTTTGACTGAACCAAAGCAGCCTTCTCGGCCATCTTCTTTGGGTTTGAACACGACATCACTGCCAAACCAATAAGCAGGAGGGATGCCAATCTGAATAAATTCTTTTTCATAGTGTTAGTGTTTAAAGAAATAATATTTTTTTAAATAAATTTTTTACAGTTCCATTGCATTGATTCTCTCGAGATCCTCCGGAGTATCAACCGCATACGTTTCAAAGTCAGTCAGCGCAACCTTTATTCTCAGACCCGCTTCAAGCCATCTTAGCTGCTCGAGCTTCTCCGTCTTCTCCAAATAGCTCTGCGGCATTGCGCAGACTCTCTTCAAGGTCTCTTTCCTGTATCCATAGAGTCCTATGTGCCTGTAGTACACATTCGATGCCACAAACTCATCGGTCAACTCAACTCCTCTTGGATGCGGTATCACCGAGCGGCTGAAATACATTGCATTCCAGTTAGAATCAACCACAACCTTCGGAGCGTTTGTATTCTCCAGCTCCTCAACGGCTGATATCCTCTTCACCAGTGTGGCCAGTTCAACACTTTCACCGCCACCCGATGTGAAACAGGATTTTAACTGCTCCAACTGGGAAGGCTGAATGAATGGTTCATCACCCTGCACGTTCACAACAACATCAAAGGCACATCCGCACTGCTTCTCAAACTTCTCCACCGCCTCAAGGCATCTGTCGGTACCGCTGTTGTGACTCTCTGAGGTCATAACCACATTACCACCCAAAGAACTGACACAATTGTAAATACGCTGGTCATCTGTTGCAACACACAAATTCTCAAAGGCTTTTGATGTCTGCTCATATACCCTCCATATCATTGGAACTCCCTTTACAAGCGCCAATGGTTTCCCGGGAAAACGGGTGGAAGCATAACGCGCAGGAATTACAGCCAACATTTTCATATGCCTACAACAAACCTATTATACAACATTTGGCAAATGTAATAAAAAAAATAAAATATTCATTAAGATTAGTTAATTTTGCATCATATGGAATTACAGGAGATAAAACAGCGTTTTGACATTGTAGGAGATGACCCGGAACTCAACAGGGCGCTCGACATTGCCATACAGGTGGCAAAAACAGACCTATCTGTTCTTGTTACCGGCGAGAGTGGCGTTGGCAAGGAGGTGATACCTCAGATCATTCACCAGTACAGTCCAAGGAAACATAACACATATATTGCAATAAACTGCGGATCCATTCCTGAAGGAACCGTTGACTCGGAGTTGTTCGGCCATGAAAAAGGCTCATTCACAGGAGCCGTTGAGACCAAGAAGGGCTACTTCGAGTATGCCGACGGCGGCACCATATTTCTCGATGAGGTTGCGGAGCTCCCCGTTTCAACACAGGTGAGGCTGCTCAGGGTTCTTCAGAGCGGTGAATTCTACAAAGTAGGTTCGGCAAAGGTGCAGAAGACCAATGTGAGGGTTGTTGCCGCAACCAATGTAGATTTGACCAAGGCCATAAGGGAGGGCAGATTCAGGGAGGATTTATTCTACAGGATAAGTACCGTACCTATCTCCGTTCCAGCTCTCAGGGAGAGGAAAGGCGACATAAACCTTCTTTTCAGGAAATTCGCCCTTGACTTTGCAGACAAGAACCGGATGCCTCCAATCAAGCTCGACCACCAGGCACAGATGGTTGTATGCGAATACCCATGGCCCGGCAACATAAGGCAGCTGATGAGTGTTGTACAACGCATCTCTGCGCTGGAGCAGAGCCGCGAAATTTCGGCAGAGGTATTGAAACGCTATCTGCCGGTGCAGAATACGCCTTTTGGCAACCTTCCAGCCCTCAAACATACAGACAAGGACCTACTTGGCGATAGGGAACTGCTCCTTCATATGATTCTTTCCCTCAGGAAGGAGATGGACGCCCTCAAGGAGAAGATGGAGAGCATATCGGCAAACGGAGCACAACCTCAGATGAAGAGCGGCAAATATGATGATTTTGAAATGGTTGACGACATTCTTGAGGAGGAGGAGCGCAACGAGTTTTCCAACCAGGTAGCAGTTGAATCGGAACCGGAGTATGAGATGCCCGTTGAGAGTGGCGAGGAGGAGGATGTGGGCTCAATAAAGGAGAAGAGCAGTGAGATGATAAAAAGGGCTATCCAAAAATATAATGGAAACAGAAAGAAGGCGGCAGCCGAACTTGGAATTTCAGAACGTACCCTTTACAGGAAAATTGAGATGCTTGGAATTGAGGGGAAGAAAAAGAAAAAATAATAGAATGAATAAACTATCTTCAGTTATTGTTGCAGCAATTGCATCAGCAGTGCTTTCGGGATGCGGAATATACTCCTTCTCCGGTACATCCATTCAGCCTGATGTCCACAGTATTACTGTAAACCCTATTGAGAACCGCGCAATGAAGGTAAACCCCTCTTTGAGCAACACCCTTACAAATGAGCTTCAGGACCAGTACCGCAGATTGACCAAACTCGAGATGACTAGCGAAGATGGCGATTTGGAGGTAAGCGGATATATAACAAGTTACAGCGTTACCCCTACCGCAGTAACCAGCACCGATGTGGCTGCACAGAACAGGCTCACCATTACAGTGAAAATAGAGTTCAAGAACAACAAGCATGAGGAGGATAACTTTGAAAAGGATTTCGTAGCCTTTGCCGACTATGACTCCACCCAGTCTCTTGACTCAGTTGAATCTGCACTGTGTGACCAAATTGTAAAGACTCTCGTTGAAGATATTTTCAATGCAACCGTTGCAAACTGGTAGAATGGAGATATCACACAACATACATAATCTTACGGCCAAGCAACTCGACCTTGTAACGGAGAGGTATCCGTGGTTTTCCTACGCAAGGGAGCTCTCCATACTCAAGATGGCCGCCATTGACCAGGCGGAAGCTGAAAATGCATTGAAGAAGTGCCAGGCATACATCACAAGGCGTAAGAGAATATACAATGCCCTCATAAAGGGGAAGACAAGCAGTTTCTCGGTGGAGGATATCCAAATGGAGTTCAAATCATCCGACCCAACAGTTGAAAGCGGCAATCTTCCTATTTTGAGTGCATCAAGTGAATACTTCTCCCCTATGGAAGTGGCAGATGCTTCCAAATCAACCGAATCAAATCTGCTTGAAAAGGCTGCCTCCAAGGAGACAACATCATGTGGAGTTGCGGAATACCAGACAGAAACTCTCGCCATAATATATGAAGATCAGGAGTATTTCAGTGAGGCTCTGGAGGTTTATGCAAAACTAATTTTGTTATATCCGCAAAAAAGTGCTTACTTTGCGAGCTGCGTTGAGAGAATCCAGCGCAAGATGGTACAGAAGGAGACCAATACCAGTTTGAAATAAAATATTAATATTATGTATACAGCTACAGCAATAATTATTGTAATTGTAAGCATTCTTCTTACAATTGTGGTTTTGATCCAGAACTCAAAGGGTGGTGGACTTGCTGCAAACTTCGCAAGTGGATACCAGACATTCGGCGTTAGAAAAACAGCCGATCTCCTTGAGAAACTCACCTGGACATTTGCAATTATTATCATTGTTCTCTGCATCCTTGCAACAGCATTCATTTCAAAGAACAAGACAACAGATTCAACAATGTTTGAACCAGTTGAAATGGAGAGCCCAATGGAGTCACAGCCTCAGTTCCCACAGAATCCAACCGGGAACACCGTTGACGCCAACCAGGTTGCTACTGATGCTCCAGCTGCAGAGACAACTCCTGAGCAGAACTAACAATTGATTTTAAGAGTTCAACTCCTCCACAAATCTGTGGGGGAGTTTTTTTTTGCAAAATATTTTATAAAATTTAGTTCTATGTATTGCAAGGTATTAAATTTTATATATATCTTTGCATTGTCAAACTACTAAGGAAGACAAGGTAGTTAACTGGACAATGTAGTTAGTATTATTTATTTGTAAAATGAAACCGATTATTAATGTTGGAATAGGCGGAAAGAGCTTCGTTATTGAAGAGGACGCCTACGGAAAACTCAAACGCTATTTTGAGGCATTCAAAGGCAATGTTTCTTCTGCCGGAAAAAATGAGGTGATGAACGATCTCGAGGAGAGAGTGGCCGAATTGCTTGCCGAGAAGACAACACAGTATAAAGATGTTGTTGACATGGCAATGGTCAATGCCATAATCAAACAGATGGGTATGCCGGACGGGGAGGAGTTTGATGATTCATTTGAGGCCAACTTCAGAAGAGGGGCGAGCAGGTTTGCAGAGGGTGTTGAGAATGCAGCAAATGAAGTCTTTGGAAAGAGTGAAAAAAGATTGTTCCGTAAGCCGCACAGCGGTGGACTTGGAGGTGTCTGCAGCGGCCTTTCAGCCTATTTCAACGTTGATACCACAATTATCAGGCTGATCTTCATCCTTCTCTTCATTTTCGGGTGCAGCGGACTTCTCATCTACATCATTCTCTGGATTATTGTTCCAAAGGCAAAGAGTCCGGTTGATATGTGCATGATGTATGGGCTCCCTGTTACACCGGAGAACATTGAACGCTTCTCAAGAGAAAATTTCTGATTCATATAATCTCGAACAACACTTGGAATATGGAAGTAAATTCAGACAACATAAAAGCGCAGATGAGAAAGGGATTTCTCGAGTACTGCATACT
>DCHN01000008.1:0-532 GCA_002315995.1 Bacteroidales bacterium UBA1751
AATCAGATAGGTCTTCTGAGTATTGTGGCCAATGTATTCACACGAAGAAGTGTGAACATTGAGAGTATGGCAGCCTTTCCTTCAGGACATCCCGGTATTCACAGAATGAAGATAATGGCGCGTACCACAGAGGCTCAGGCAAGCTTCATATGCAAGCAGATTGAGAAGAAGGTTGAGGTTATAAAAGCCTTCTACTATCTTGACCCTGACGCAAGGGCACACGAGAAACCATTCATGCAGGAGTTTCTCAAACTCGGAGATGAATTCGGTCCCGATGGAGACCCTACTTCATATCAGAGAATGTGATTCAAAGCAGTTGAAACAATATTATAAAAACAACAAATAAAGATTTAAAAATTATGGCAAAAATGAATTTTGGCGGTGTTGAGGAGAATGTAGTCACCCGCAATGAGTTTACACTTGAGAAGGCAAAAGAGGTTTTGAAGAATGAGACCATTGCAATTATTGGATATGGTATTCAGGGTCCTGGACAGTCACTTAACTTGCGTGACAATGGCTTCAATGTAATTGT
>DCHN01000008.1:609-3325 GCA_002315995.1 Bacteroidales bacterium UBA1751
CCGGGTCAGACTCTCTTTGACATTGAGGAGGCTTGCCAGAAGGCTACCATCATTGAGTTCCTTCTCTCTGATGCTGCACAGATTGAGCTTTGGCCAACCGTAAAGAAGTATCTTACACCTGGAAAGGCTCTCTATTTCTCACACGGATTTGCCATTACATATAAGGAGCGTACAGGAATTGTTCCTCCAAAGGATGTTGATGTAATAATGTGCGCACCTAAGGGTTCAGGTACATCACTCAGAAGATTGTTCGTTGAGGGTAGAGGTATCAATTCATCATACGCTGTATTCCAGGATGCTACAGGAAAGGCACTTGAGAGAACACTTGCATTGGGAATAGGTATAGGTTCAGGATATATGTTTGAGACAGACTTCAAACGTGAGGTTTATTCAGACCTTACAGGTGAGCGCGGTTCACTTATGGGAGCTATTCAGGGTCTTCTTCTTGCTCAGTATGAAGTTCTCCGTGAGAATGGTCACACACCTTCTGAGGCTTTCAATGAGACATGTGAGGAGCTTACTCAGTCACTTATGCCTCTCTTTGCAGAAAAAGGTATGGACTGGATGTATGCAAACTGCTCTACAACAGCCCAGAGAGGAGCTCTTGACTGGTTCCCTAGATTCCACGATGCAATTAAACCGGTAATGCAGCAGCTTTACGAGAGCGTGAAGACAGGAAACGAGGCTCAGATTTCAATTGATGCCAACAGCAAGCCTGACTACAGGGAGGGCCTGGAGAAGGAACTCAAGGCTCTTCGTGAGAGCGAGCTCTGGAGAACAGCTGAAACAGTGCGCCAGCTCCGTCCTGAGAATGTAAAATAGTTTTTTACACTAAAGCTTACACTTTTTCAATTTCACACAATGGATAAGAACAGAATACTTATTTTCGATACCACCTTGAGAGATGGTGAGCAGGTGCCAGGGTGCCAGCTCAATACCATTGAGAAAATTGAGGTGGCCAAAGGACTTGAGGAACTTGGCGTGGATGTCATTGAGGCTGGTTTCCCAATTTCAAGTCCCGGGGATTTCAACTCCGTGGTGGAGATATCCAAGGCCGTTACCTGGCCTACAATATGCGCGCTTACAAGAGCGGTTGAGAAGGATATTGACGTTGCGGTTGAGTCTCTCAAATATGCAAAGCACAAGAGGATACACACCGGTATTGGAACCTCCGACTCCCATATAAAGTATAAATTCAATTCCGACAGGGAGCATATAATTGAAACTGCAGTTGCTGCAGTAAAGTATGCCAAGAAGTATGTAGAGGATATTGAATTCTATGCCGAGGATGCTGGTCGTACAGATAATGAGTACCTTGCAAGGGTGGTTGAGGCCGTAATAAAGGCGGGTGCAACTGTGGTCAATATTCCTGATACCACAGGATATTGTCTCCCGGCAGAGTACGGTGAGAAGATCAAGTATCTTATGGAGAATGTCAAAGGCATTGACAAGGCAATAATCTCAACCCATTGTCACAATGATTTGGGAATGGCTACGGCAAACACAATGGCCGGACTTCTCAATGGCGCACGACAGGCAGAGGTTACAATAAATGGTGTTGGAGAGAGAGCTGGAAACACCTCCTTGGAAGAGGTGGCTATGATAATACGCAGCCATAATGACATTGATCTTATTACCAACATCAATACCAAGAAGATATGGCCTATGAGCCGCAAGGTTTCAGGCCTTATGAACATGCCTGTTCAGCCAAACAAGGCAATTGTTGGTAAGAACGCCTTTGCACACTCTTCAGGCATACATCAAGATGGTGTAATAAAGAATGTATGCACATACGAGATCATTGACCCTAAGGATATTGGACTTGATGACAACAGCATAGTTCTTACAGCCAGAAGCGGAAGGGCAGCCATAAAGTACAGACTTGAAGTTCTTGGAGTGAAGATTGCCGAGGAAAAATTGGATGCCATTTACAAGAAATTCCTTGATCTGGCAGATAAGAAGAAGGAGATCAATGACGAGGATCTTCTTGTTCTTGCCGGAATGGACCGCAGCAGTGACCACCATATTCAGCTCGATTTCCTCCAGGTTTCAAGCGGCGTTGGAATCAAGTCGGTTGCAAGCGTAGGGCTTGACATTGCAGGCGAGAAGTTCGAGGCTGCTGCAAGCGGCAACGGCCCTGTTGATGCTGCCATTAAGGCAATAAAGCAGATTGTGAAGCGTAATACTACAATAAAGGAGTTTACAATTCAGAACATAACCAAGGGATCGGATGATGCGGCCAAGGTTCACATGAGTGTTGAACATGATGGCAGAATATTCTATGGATTTGGCATGAACACCGATATAGTGGCTGCTTCCGTTGAGGCGTTCCTTGAGTGTCTGAATAAGTTCCGCTCATAAATAAGAAAACAATGAACACACTCTTTGACAAGATATGGGATTCGCACGTGGTCTCTCTCATTGAGGGAGGCCCTACACAGCTCTATATAGACCGTCTCTACTGCCACGAGGTAACTTCACCACAGGCATTTGACGGAATGAGAGAGCGTGGCATCAAGTGTTTCCGTCCGCAGCAGATATTCTGTATGCCGGACCACAACACTCCTACACATGACCAGGACAAGCCAATAGAGGATCCTGTTTCAAAGAAGCAGGTTGATACTTTGGCAGCAAATGCGGCGCAGTTTGGTCTCACCCACTTTGGAATGATGAATCCTAAAAACGGTATCATTCATGTTGTTGGCCCTGAAAGAGG
>DCHN01000008.1:3380-5340 GCA_002315995.1 Bacteroidales bacterium UBA1751
CACGGAGCCGTTGGAGCAATTGCTTTTGGAATAGGAACAAGTGAGGTGGAGATGGTACTTGCAAGCCAGTGCATCCTTCAGCAGAAACCCAAATCAATGAGAATAAACATAGAAGGCAAGCTTGGAAGCTGTGTAACAGCCAAGGATATTGCCCTCTATTTGATGAGCAAGCTCACTACCAGCGGAGCAACCGGATATTTTGTCGAGTATGCCGGCAGCGCAGTACGTTCACTCTCAATGGAGGGGCGTCTGACTCTCTGCAACCTCTCAATTGAAATGGGAGCCCGTGGCGGATTTATTGCCCCCGATGAGGTTACCTTCGAGTATCTCAAGGGTAGGGAGTATGCACCAAAGGGTGAGGAGTGGGAGAAATCCGTTGCCTATTGGAAAACCTTACGTAGCGATAGCGATGCCGTATTTGATTCTGAACTCACATTTGATGCCGCTGACATAACCCCTATGATAACCTATGGCACCAACCCTGGTATGGGAATGTCCATTGACGCATCGATACCTGCATCGCTCACTGGCGGAACCGATGCCAAAGCATTGGAGTATATGGGTTTCAAGGCTGGTGAAAAACTTCTTGGAAAGAGCATAGATTATGTCTTCCTCGGAGCCTGCACCAATGGTAGAATTGAAGATTTCAGAGCTTTTGCAACTGTTGTAAAAGGGAGGAGAAAAGCAGAAAATGTTGTTGCATGGCTTGTTCCAGGCTCGTGGGAGGTTTCAAAGCAAATAGTTGCAGAGGGGCTTGACAAGGTGCTTGCCCAGGCAGGCTTTGAGATTCGTCAGCCTGGCTGTTCTGCTTGTCTTGCAATGAATGACGACAAGGTGCCAGCAGGCAAATATGCCGTATCAACCTCCAACAGGAACTTCCAGGGTCGTCAGGGACCCGGTTCCAGGACACTGCTCTGCAGTCCGCTTGTTGCGGCAGCTGCAGCAGTAACCGGAAAGGTCACAGATCCGCGCACATTGTAAACAACTATCGCAGTAGAATAGTATGAAACAGAAATTCAATATAATAGAGAGCACATGCGTTCCGCTTCCTTTGGAGAATGTGGATACGGACCAGATTATTCCGGCACGTTTTCTCAAGGCCACTACAAGGGACGAGAAGTTCTTCGGAGACAATCTTTTCAGAGACTGGCGTTACAATCCGGATGGAAGCGTGAACAAGGATTTTGTTCTGAACAAACCTCAGTATAGCGGAGAGATTCTTGTGGCTGGACGTAATTTCGGTAGTGGAAGTTCACGTGAGCATGCTGCATGGGCAATTGGCGGATATGGCTTCAGAGTGGTGATATCATCATTCTTTGCAGATATCCATAAGAACAATGAGCTCAATAATTTTGTTCTTCCGGTTGTGGTGTCAGAAAAGTTCCTCAAGGAGCTTTTTGATACAATAGAGGCCAACCCTGGTGCAAAGGTGAGGGTTGATGTTCCACAGCAGAAGGTTACAAATCTGGAGACCGGCAGCTGCGAGCAGTTCGAGCTCAATAGCTACAAGAAATACTGTCTGTTGAACGGACTTGATGACATTGACTATCTGCTGGAGCAGAAGGCCAAGATTGAGGAGTTTGAAAAGAGAAGAAATGGTTGAGGTTCTTGATACTACCTTGAGGGATGGTGAGCAGACGGCTGGAGTCTCGTTCAACGATAACGAGAAACTTGCCATAGCTGCACTTTTGCTTGAAGAACTGAATGTCAACAGAATAGAGGTGGCTTCGGCAAGGGTCTCACAGGGTGAGATGACGGCGTTCAGAAAGATTTGCTCATGGGCGGGGTCAAAGGGCCTTCTCGAAAGGGTTGAGGCACTTGGCTTCATAGATGGGGGTATATCTGTTGACTGGATAGCCGGTGCAGGCGGCAAGATCATGAACATACTGGCAAAAGGGTCGTTGAATCACCTTTCCAACCAGCTTCACAAGAGTTTGGAAGAGCATATTGCTGATATTCG
>DCHN01000031.1 GCA_002315995.1 Bacteroidales bacterium UBA1751
TGTTCTTATGCATGGAGCCCCAGCACAGGAGGATTCCCAGCAAAGTTCCCAACAGACCTGAAAAGAGCGATATAAGCAGAGTGGTAACAAGTCCATTGACAAGAAGCATATATCTCCTCTCCTCTATTACATTGTTTTTAAAACTCTGAATTATGCTCTCCCAGAAGCTCTCCTGAATCTGCTCCCCGGAAACCTCACTTGCAGGATGATAATTATCATTATAACGTGTAATGAGCGCCGAGGCCTCATATATCCAAGGATCGCTGAAATCCACACTCTTACGTCTCTCCTCTGAAATACATATTGTAGAGGCTGCCATATCTGCCTTGCCGGATTTGAGGAATGGAATTATGGCGTGAAATGACATATCCTCAAAAACAATCTCAAGGTGCTCTTTCATGGCAAACCTTGCTACCATTTCAAGTTCAATGCCCGATATCCTGCCGTCCTTTATAAAACGGTATGGAGGATTGTTGGCAGCTGTGGCCACAACAATTCTGCCATTGTAACAGCTGTCGGGGTCAACCACCGGCATCTCAGTTTCCGGATTGTATGCCCAAGCATTATACAAGGAATCAATGGTACCGGGATGAAGATAATCTTTAAGGAAACTGTTGAACTTCTCTCTAAGTTCCTGCCTATCCTTGTTAAAAGCCACGCCAACTGGAGTTGGAAGAATTGTGTCACATACACACACCAGCTCTTTGAAATTCTTAGACTGCAGTTTCCATGTAAGATTGGAGACAATAATGGCATCCGCCTTCCCCTGTGAGAGAATGAGAAACTCGTCAGGAATAGTCTCCATAAGGACACTTATTGCTTCCGGGTAATTATTGGAGAGATAAAGTTCCTGTACGGAGCCAGTTAATGTACAAACTCTTTTCCCTGCCATATCATCAATGCCACTTACAGCCAGCGAATCCTGAGCCTCCATAGGAACAGCCAAGGAGAGCAAACAGAGGGAAAAGAAGAGATATTTGACTATTTTCATAATGGACCTGTCTAATAGCAACAAATGCGTAGTAACTTGCAAAAATAACCAAAATATGGCAATTGCAGGCCATAGAAGCATAATTAAAAGAATTATCTTTGCCTTATAAAACCGAGCATGAAATTTTTAAGAGAATGAAACTATGTGTCATTACAGGGATGTATCCCACTCCCCTCTACCCATATGCAGGCGTTTATATAACGCGCAGAATATCAGCGCTCAAGTCCCTTGGCCAGAGTGTTGATGCTTATGCTCTGGTTCCAAAGGAGACTCCTCTTATGAGAAAGCTTCGCACGCTTTTGGGCAGAAGAGCCAACGAGGAGGTAAACAATACCATTGAATCCGATGAACCTTCCATTTCATACGCGGCCGTAAAGGTCTCCATGAATCTCCTTGAATTTGCATTGAACCGCCTTCTCAAGGAGCGCTATTTCATTTGGAAAGCATCATTTGCCCTCACCAAGGCGATAGGTGATAAAAAATTTGACGTCATACATGCCCATTGGCTCTACCCTACCGCAGCGGCGGCACTGAAATATGCCAGAAGTGTAAACACTCCGTGCATTGTAAGCAGCCACGGTTCAGAAATCAACCGTGACATGAAGGGCGCCTTCCGCAAGGAGTGCCTGGCAACGCTGGAGAAGGCAGATGTTGCCGAGTTCGTATCCTGCGCCCTCAGGGACGCAGCAATAAGTTTCGGCTACTCAGGAAAGAATGCGCACGTACTTCCGAACGGAGTCGAACCACTATCGCAAGTGGAAAAAGGATATGAAAAGAGAGAGGAGAAGAGGGGAAAACGCGTTGGTTTTGTGGGTAACCTGCTGCCGGTAAAGAGGGCCGACAAGTTTCCGGAGATATTTTCAAAGATTCTTGAAATTTATAAGCAGCGTATATCTGCATCAGAATCCGTCACTGAATCAGGCAAAGGAGTCGAGTTTATGATAATAGGCGAAGGACCGCTTCTGGAGCCTCTCAAGAGAGAGATGGCTCACCTGCCGGTAACCTTCACCGGAAGGCTACCACATTCACAGGTTATGGAGCAGATATGCACAATGGATGTTCTCCTGCTTCCAAGCAGAAACGAGGGATGGGGATGCGTGGCACTTGAAGCAGAGATATGCGGAACCATTCCTGTGGGTAGCGCCAACGGAGGTATCCCCGAGGCAATAGGCTTCAAGGAACTCACCGTAGAGGATACACCTTCATTCATTGACGACTACGCCAGAAGGGTTGTGGATATCCTTACCGGAGAAATAAATGTAAACCGGGAAGAACTTGTTGAACGCGCTTCAGCCTTCACATGGGAAAAGCTTCAGGAGCAGGAAATTGAGAAATACAGGAGTATCAGCTACTGAAGCAGGGCGTTGCGCTTGGCAACATACTTCTCTTTATTGGCAATTGTATACTGTTTTACAGACTCAACTGACTTGTTCTTTTGTTCACGTTCTGCATTGGAAGCAGTTACTCTGTTCTGTTCTCTGAATGCCAAAAGCTGGGCCATCTCTTCGTCATATTTCGCCAGCTTCTCATTAGCTTTTTTTCTTGCCTGTTTCCTTGAGTAGTAAGCCCTCCATTGATCATCTGTGATTCTGCTGAAAAACAACTCCGGATTCTGGGCAAGGATGTAGCCGATTTCTATTGTAGCCGCATATTCAAACTGCCAGAAAAGAGCCAGATCACCTCGCTCTTTACATGCTGTATAGTTGGCTTTCATTTTCTCCGATATTGGTGCTTCACTCGTCAGGAAATCCATATCCAGTGGGAAATTCAAATCTGCAGCAAGTTTTACAATTGCCTCATTGCTCTCTTCGCAAGGCATATCATATATCTTCCTTATTCCATTGTCAATGCAATAGAACGATAAAGCATTAATTTTTTGTGATCTGGTCAAAAGAGTATTTGCTAATGAAGGGTCAAGAAGATAATCAGGCTTGACCATCTTTTCTTTATCTGTCAATTCAAATTTACGTGGCCTGAAGGAGTCTGAGGATGCATTGAAAAGTTGATCAGCAATTTCATCAATCTCAGCAAGCACTGAATCTGCCAACGCCTGTTTCTGCTGCAGGATTTCTTCCGGGGTAGGATCTACGGTTCTGGGATTCTTGCAAGATAATGTCATTGCAGAACAGATTGTCACGAGGGCAATAAGAGTAAGAGTACGTTTCATAAAAGATGTTTATTTCTAAGAAATGTCTTCAGTTTTTCCCGTTCGTCACCATTACAAATGAGAGTTATTGTGGAGATGAAGAGAATTGTCTCAGTAACCGCAGTTGTAGAAATAAGATGAATCCAGCCGGAAGAGAGATAATATGATACCAGAAGCACAGGTATTATGGTAATGACTATAGAAATCATTATTGGAATAAGCACACTCCGCAAGTAGGCTGTGACATTGAAGGATATCTGCTTTTTACAGTAATGCAGCCCTATGAACATATTAAGTAAGCCTCTTGTAAGAATTCTGCTGGCAAAGACAAGCGCAGGATTCAAATCCATAAGCAGGAGCGCAAGGGTAATTGCTACGCCAAGAAAGAATGAGGCCGAAATCCATATCTGGTAGTTTCTTATCTTTCCAGTTGCGTTTATGGCAGTGTTGTATGGCCCTGATATGGCGTCAATAACCGTACATACAAGAATGAGCGTACAAAAATCTACAGCATATTGCGGAACCATTCCCAACCAAAGTTCCAGAAGCATCTCCATATTCATCATAATAGGGAGTGCCATTGCAAAGACAAGGACAAAAGAGAACTTTGAAGCCCTGAAAACTAACGTATTAAGCCTTCCTGTGTCACCGCTTGCACATAGTTTTATTATCTGCGGATTGAATGCCGTATTGAAGCTGTTGAGAAACCTTGATACCGCTCCATTGACCTGATTGGCAAATCCCAAGGCTGCATTGGCAACAAGTCCCACAAAGTTGTTGAAGAGAAGATTGACTCCCTGAATTGAAATTGTGTTGGAGAAGGAACCCAGAAGAATCCATCCGGAAAAAGAGAGAATCTTAAGACTCTTCCCCTTCTCCCAGGCAATTGAGAAACGGTAATCCGAATGTCCTCTTCTTACATATCCCATATAAAGCAGGAAAAGAAAGAGAACAGAAACTAGTTGAAGCCAACCATAATTAACGAGCGAATCTCCGCATAAAACGAGTGCAAGATAAGCTATTGCCAGTTGGAGAAGAGCTTCAACAACAGAGAAGATCGCGTATATCTTCATCTGCTCATGTGCCACAATTGCAGCATCGTATGGAACGCGAAGAATGTTCAGGCAGAATACGGCAAGAGAGAACTGATATACAATATTTGCGGCAGCCATCCTCTCGGGAGGAATCTCAGTAAGAAAATTCACTAATAGAACTCCTGCAGTTTCGCCAAGCACAAGTACAACCAGAGCAACAAGCAGATGAATGGTCATGCACAATGAGAAGGTTCTTCCACTGGCTGACCCTCCCTCTCCTATTTCAAATGCCAAAAAACGGCTTGTTGATGTTGTAAGAGAAGATTGGAAGAAAGCCATTATGGCAACTATGCCAGCAACAACATTATAGATGCCAACACCCTCAACACCAAGGGCCTGAAGCACTATTCTGGTGGAAAAGAGGGATACAAACATCACTACACCCGTTCTGATGTAGAGATAAATCGTATTCCTGGCAATGCGGCCGTTATCTGAAATGCTTCCCGTCATTATTTATCTAATTTGCATGCGGACTAAGTGGTGAATTTCCTTCCGGATTAACAGATGGATTGTCAGATGGAATGTCTAATGATGCGCCTACAAATTCGAGCAGAACGTCAGGAGTAACTCTGCTCTTGAACCTGTTGTCAAATATGCCAGCATTCTTGAGAAATTCCAAATCAATTGACTCCAGGTTCTCATTGTCAAAGATGGAGACATATCCAGGATCATAGAAATCGCTGGCTACCATACCTTTATTGTCAGTAAGGAACTTCTTGTTGTAAAGAATTGCCTCCCATAATCTCAAGGTGTAGCCCACAGCATTTTTCTGCATAATCTCCAACACACACCTGCTTCTTGAAACATTCTGCAGATTTTCAAAATAGGAAATAGGCCTGTTCAAATAAGATATTCCACTGCGATAGATTCTGCTTTTCCTTTTAACACCCAGTACAAGAAAACGGCAATTAACACCATTGGCAGTAAGGTGGTCATACACAGCAAGAATCAGTGGAAGGCGCTCCTTTGCATGCGCCAGAAGGTATATGTCACTCTCTGGAAGAGCGCTGCAATCTCCGGGATCAATATATGAACTGACAGTTGGATGATATAGAGTCCCATACCTTTGAGCATCCTGCTTGTCGAAGCTGATAACCTTGTCAAAGAGAGGCCTGAGATTGTCAATTGAAGAATCTCCATTATATTTTTCTATGAGATCCTGATAGAAAAGCACGAATCTGGAGTTGGGATAACGTCTTCTGAGCCAATTGATATAGTTGTCAAAACCAGCCTGCAGTCTGAAGAAATCCGCATCCACAATAAAACAAAGAGGTCGCGCTTCATCAAATTGTCTTTCAAATTTTCTCGAATAGAATGGATACCAGAACTCTTTATGTGAAAGAAACAGCGAATCAAGTTTCAGTGAAGCTAGAAAAAAATTGAATTTCAGCGAAGTGTGCAACCTGTGAAGAGGCTTCAGAATGAAAGGAATATACTCCTTGATACCATTGCAGAAAACAGCATCCCCCCTCCCCTCCAAAGCAGCAAAATTATAGCTGTAGTGGGGATTTCGATGCTCCATTACCACAAAGTTGTATCTATTTGTCATCCTCGCAGAATTTATCCAGAACCAGTCTGACCAGATTCTCCATTCTAGGCTTGTAGTCTGTATCGGCATCCTTGAAATAACGGTGTGCAATGGCACAGCAAACCGTAATTGCCTCATGTCCAAGGTGCGCCGCATGGCCTGCAATTGCAGAACCCTCCATCTCAAAGTTTGTGATTTTCCAGTTGTTGTAGCGGAAACTCTCTATTTTGTCAATCATATTTGGAATGGCAAGTTGCTGGCGGACACATCTTCCTTGAGGGCCGTAAAAACCTGGGGCGGATATTGTCATTCCCCGCACAGTGCAATCCTTGAATTTGTCAATGAGTTTCTGGGAATTCTTGATGAAATACGGATTTGGAAGAACAGATGGCCAATCCATATGCTTCATAAAAGCCCTCTCCATGTCAAGGTCAACAATTTCATCCCTGCCTGCATACCACCCCATAAGCCCGTCAAAACCAATGGAATAGTGAGAGAGAATAAAAGATCCAAGTGGAACATCGGGCTGAAGAGCACCACATGTACCAAGACGTACCATAGTAAGCGATCTGTGCTCCTGTTTCACCTCTCTGGTATTGAAATCTATGTTTGCCAGGGCGTCAAGTTCAGTAAGAACAATATCAATGTTATCAGTACCAATTCCCGTAGAGAGAGCAGTGATTCTTGTATCGTTATATTTTCCTGTAACAAAAACGAACTCTCTTGATTGTCCTTCACACTCAATCTCATGAAGGAATGGTTTGAACATTCCCACACGGCTTTGGTCTCCAACAAGAATAATCTTATCGGCCAGTTGCTCAGGCCTTATATGGAGATGGAATATTGATCCATCGCCATTAATAATCAATTCTGACTCTGGAATCTTCATAATAAATAAATCTATACAATTGAAACACACTGCACGCCATTGCTCAGCGCAATAAACATCCATGTATTTCCTATTTTCTGCTTTGTGCAGTTATTACAAAAGTACGAATTCTGCAATAAAAACACAAAGACAGCAAACTGTGGCAACACAGAAGAGATTGAGTCCGAACCATGCAGCAAGAATACCGGCAGCCAAGGCAATTACACCTGCAATTGGAATGGTTGTAGCTTCAAAAATGGCTGGAACGGTCATAACTGCCAGAGTTACGTATGGTACGTAATAGAGGAAACTCTGAATGAACCTGTTTTTTATCTGCTTGCGTATAAGAATCATTGGCAACACCCTCAGCAGGTTTGTTACCAGAATCATTATAAGCAAATATATTATGAGGTTATAATTCATATTCAACACAGATTAATTGGTCCCTTCATCTTCAATATCAACAGGATGTATAATTGCAGCTACAGTGGCAATAACTATGGTCAGTATTACTATTCTGATTCCTGAGCTTATTGATGATATGCCAGGAAGGGCACTGCACAACCAACTTATTGCAAAACTTGAGGCAACCGCTATGAGTACAGCCTTGTTCTTCCTGCATGGAGGAACAAAGACGGCTATGAACATTCCATATAGAGCCACACTGAGCGCTGAGACCACGTTCACAGGAAGAATGTTACCGGCTACGATTCCAAGCGCATTTCCCGCTCCCCACATTGCACCGGCAAGAAGCATTGCGGCAGTTGGATACGCCATTGGCAACCTGCCCGGATAGGCTATTGAAATACCATACACCTCATCCGTTACACAACATGCAACCAAAGCCCTCTTCCACATTGGCATGGATGGATCAAACTTCTGTGTAAGGGAAGCACTCATAAGAAGATACCTCAGGTTGGCAATGATACAGACAAGTACCATCTCGGCAATGGTGGCTCCTACAGCTATAAGAGAATAAACACCAAGTTCACCTGCTGAAGCCCTTGTAAAGAAACTGCTGAAAAAACCTATTGCTGGAGTAAGACCGGCATTCCTTGAAATGATACCTAGAGAGAAGGCAACCGCCATGTAGCCCATACCTATTGGCAGACCGTCTCTCAATCCTTTTGAAAATGCACTCATACAGATATTATTCTAACGCGCAAAGTTAAGAATATCCTTAAAAAATTGGCATAGATATGAATCAAAAGAAATAATAGTATATTTTTATTTTTAATAATTAAAAATTAGATTACTTTTGCAAAGAGTATCTCCACAAGAATATTTGAACCATCACAGTTCAAGAAACTAGAATTCAAAATAGAAAATTCAGGAAATATAAAACAGAATACAAGAAATAGAAAACAGAAAACAAATATTAAATTATTTAAAACATACGAATATGATAAGCGCTAAAATGCAGGCGGCTATTAACGCCCAGATTAATGCAGAGATGTGGTCAGCATATCTCTATTTGGCAATGTCAAACGATGCAGCACACAAGGGACTCAAAGGTGTGTCTCATTGGTTCCGCAAACAATATGATGAAGAGATGGTTCACGCATTCAAATTTGCAAGCTATCTCCAGTCTCAAATGGCAAAAGTAGAGCTCAAACCTATTGCAAAGGTTGATACAGAGTGGTCAAATGTTGTAAAGATGTTCGAGCAGACAATTGCACACGAAAAGAAAGTCACTTCTCTCATAGTTGCTCTTTGCGACCAGGCTGCAAAAGAGAAGGATTACGCAACTTCAAATATGCTACAGTGGTATGTAAACGAGCAAATTGAAGAGGAGGAGACAGCTCAGGGTATTCTTGATGCACTCAATATGATTGGTGATGACAAGGCTGCCTTCTATATGTTTGACAAAGAATTGGGTACAAGATAGTACCAGAAAGTTAAAATTGTGAAAGAGGTCAACAAAAAACCTCTAAAAACAAGACTCACCCGTCCACAATGTATTGTGGACGGGTTGATTTCTATAATAGCGAACTATTTGTCACAATCTCTTTTGTATATTCGCACCATCCAAAATTTCTTAACAGTATTCAACCAAACACTTAACTTCTCATCTCGCCAGAGGCGAATATTATAAAATTTTGGGGAGAGTGCAGCAGAGCGAAACGGCTCTAAGTCTTTTTTTAATTTTAAAATAAATTCATTTTCAAATAATTATTTAGAATGAAAAAATTGGCATTCGTTACAGGTGGTAACAAAGGTATTGGATTTGGAATATGCAGACATCTGGGACTCTCAGGATGGAACATTGTTTTGGGTGCAAGAGAGGAATCGAGAGCTATGAAGGCCATTGAAAATCTGAAATCGGAAGGAATAGATGTGGAGGGATGGGTAAAACTTGAACTTACTGACATGGAGTCCATTGAGAATGCTGCAAAGAAAATTGAACAGAGTTGGCCAGAAATGGAACTGTTGGTTAACAATGCTGGCATTCCCGGCAATATGGCTCTAAAGAGTTGGGAAACACCTATTGTAGATATCCAACAAACAATGAAAGTAAACTTTGTTGGTACATTTTCGTTGACAAAAAGATTGATGCCTCTCATAATAAAAAACAACGGGCGCATAGTAAATATAACCGTTCCTTCCGAAGTAAGTCCATATTGGCATCCTCTTGCATACGTTGCAAGCAAAGGAGCTCAGAACGAGATGACCGCCATTATGGCAATGGATCTTAAACAGAACAACATTAACGCCGAGATTTTCAACATACATCCTGGACCAACAACTACAGATCTCAATGGTAATATGGCACTGCCCGGATTCCACAAACCGGATACAGTAGGGGAAAAGGTAGCCGAACTGATAAATGACGGCAAAAATCATAACGGAGAGTTCATTGAACTCTACCCAATTGTTCAAGAATAAGACCAGACATAATTTCAGGCATTATGCATTTCACTCCATAATTTCGGGCATTATGTATTTTGCTCCATATTGTTGGGAATTATGTGTATTGCTCCATTATTATTTATTATTTGGTTATTTATTATTGATTATTGGGTTATTAATAGATTTATGGTATGACTGTTGTTGTTATTTATAATTATTCAAAATAAGACAATAATCATGAAACTGAGTATGAAAAAATTATATCTATATATTCTGGCACTGAGTTTCGTTCTCGCTCTTCCAGCCGGCATGCTGAAAGCACAGTCGCTGAAGGGGCACATATCGCTCAACGACTCAATTCCGGCGGAATTCGCCACTGTACATATACCTGCAACTGGGCAGGTTACCACCGCCGACAGGAACGGCAACTATATTCTTGAGAATGTTCCAAAGGGCACGGTCAACGTTGAGTATTCATATATAGGATACAAGACCATATACAGCAAACTTCCAATAAAGGAGTCAAAGACATATATCCTCAACCAGCGCATGGAGCCTGAAGTCATTGCCCTGGATGCTGTATTTGTTACTCCAGACGAGGATGACATGGCAACCTACATTCTTAAAAAGATTGCCCAAAAAGCAAAGGAGAACAGGACAAAACTCAACTACAACGCTACCGTAATGCAGGATTTCAAGGCAAAGGATGCCGATATAGTTCCTATGCTTCTGTCAAAGACCACATTCTGGATGCTCAAGCAGGCGGTAAAGGTTGCCGGAAAGGGCGCAATAATGGATTATGTACTGCAGAACAGAAGCGTAGAGGTGTCGGTTAGAACAGATATTGAACAGAGGGGAAAGAAAATCAGTTGGAATAATAAAAAAGTAATTGCCAGCAACCCTACTTTGAGCAAAAAAGCAGAATCGCAGCTACTGTCAATGATGGAGATGGAACTCTTTGAAATAGTCTACTCAAAAGATAATGCCTGGGGTGAGAAAGGGAGAAAAGATTACGTATTCAATGTAAAAGGAAACATTGAAGTAAATGGCAAAACAGTATATATTCTTGAGGGTAAAGCACCAAAAAGCCAGTACCTTACAGACAAGACCATTTATGTTGTAGATGGCGACTGGGGCATACTCAGAGTTGACGAAAAATCACAGATGAGCACCCGAAGGCTTGAATGCAGAGATATTGGAAACGGCATTTATATGCCAATTACATTGGTCGACAGGCCTTCACTCATGTCATTCGACAAAATGGTTGACAAGGCAAAAGTCGCAGTTGATTCTCTGGAAGAGAAACCAAGCCGAATTGTAAGAAAGGGAATGGAACGGGCTGAGGAGCTTCTCCAAGGCGAAAGGAAGTTCACACCCTACGCCTCACACAACTTCAGCATAGTTTATTCCACTGTAAAATAATAAACAGTTATCTTCTGATATAAGTGAATCTCAAAAAAATAAAGCATGTCCACGACATGCTTTATTATTTTGTATTGTAGTTACTACAGCCACTCTATTGTTGCAGGTGGTTTTGAGGAGATGTCATAACATACTCTGTTCACACCCTTCACCTTATTTATTATCTCATTGCTGATGTGGCGAAGGAACTCGTATGGAAGATCGGCCCAGTCTGCTGTCATGGCATCAACGCTTGTAACGGCACGCAGAGCAACCGCATGGTCATATGTTCTCTCATCACCCATTACACCAACAGTTCTGTCGGCAAGAAGAATTGCGCCAGCCTGCCAAACCTTGTCGTAGAGGTCCCACTCGCGAAGGCCATTGATGAATATTGCATCAGCCTCCTGAAGAACCTGAACCTTCCAAGGAGTGATTTCTCCAATAATTCTTACAGCAAGACCAGGCCCTGGGAAAGGATGACGGCTTATAAGAATCTTAGGAATGCCAAGGTGGTAACCAACCTGCCTAACCTCATCCTTGAAGAGCCATTTGAGCGGTTCGCATAGCTGCAGATGCATATCCTTTGGAAGACCACCGACATTGTGGTGGCTCTTTATAACCTTGCCGGTAATGTTCATGCTCTCTATTCTATCGGGATAGATTGTTCCCTGTGCAAGCCATTTGGCATCAGTAATCTTACCTGCCTCCTCATTGAAGACTTTGATGAAGTCGGCACCAATGATCTTTCTCTTCTGCTCAGGATCCTCAACTCCTTCAAGATCTTTAAAGAAGGTTGCAGAGGCATCAACACCTATTACATTAAGACCCAAGCATTTATAGTTTTCCATTACATCAGTGAACTCATCTTTTCTCAGCAGGCCATGGTTCACGAAGATGCAGGTAAGTTTGTCACCTATCGCCTTGTTGATAAGAACGGCAGCAACCGTTGAATCAACGCCACCGCTAAGTCCAAGAATCACACGGTCATCCTTAACCTGATCCTTTATCTCGGCAACAGTCTTCTCAATGAATGAATCAGATGTCCATTCATTGCGGCTTCCACATATCTTTGTTACGAAATTATTCAGAAGGAGTGTTCCCTGAATGGAGTGCGACACCTCCGGATGGAACTGAACTCCCCACACACGTTTCTCCCTGTTTTCAAAAGCTGCATATTTTACGCTGTCTGTGGAGCCGGCAAGCGTGTACCCTTCAGGAATGGCTGTGATGGAATCGCCATGGCTCATCCAAATCTGCGAATCAGCAGTAAAGCCTTCAAACAGAGGTGAATCCTTAACAGTATTGAGTTTGGCTCTTCCATACTCCCTTGTTCCTACACTCTCCACCTTGCCGCCATACTGCCAACTTATGAGCTGAGCCCCATAGCAGATTCCAAGAACTGGATACTTTCCAATGATTCCGGATATGTCAGGATGGAAAGCATCCTCTGCATACACGCTCAGAGGAGATCCTCCAAAGATGACACCAATGATATCCGGGTCATCCTTAGGGAATTTGTTGTAAGGGAAGATTTCGCAAAACGTACCAATCTCACGTATTCTACGCGCAATAAGTTGTGTGGTCTGCGACCCAAAATCTAAAATGATGATTTTCTGCATATCTATATACTATCTGTTTTCAACGTTCTTATGCTCTTGGCTACATTTATCATGTGGTCGGCTATTCTCTCGGTATCTGATGAGAATTCAAGGTACTGAGCACCGGTTGATGGCGTGCACACACCCTGAGAAAGACGCAGAATATGGTTGTCTTCCATAAGCTTTGTATAGTCATCAATCTGCTCCTCAATTTCATTTGCCGCTTCAAGTTCTTCAAGGCTCTCAAGTTCGTATGCTCGCAGTGCCCTATCGAACAGGTTGTGAACAAGAATCTTCAACTGGCTTATTTCATAGAGCGCATTGTCGGAAAAGCGTGTTCCCTCCTCTTTCAAAGCATCTGCATACTCAACAATATTCACGGCATAGTCTCCTATTCGCTCTACATCCCTAACAGTTCTGAATGTAGTGGAGAGATACAAATGGTCATGGTTGCTGATTCCCGTTTTGCCGGAGAGCTTCACTACGAACTCAATAAGTGACTGGTTAATGAAATTCAGCCTCTCTTCCACCTTGTTGAACTTTTCTCTTGTCTCAAAGTTCATTGAACTTATTATATCAACGGAACGATCAAAATTCTCCAGTGCCAGATGGAACATTCCTGTAATCTCCCTCTTTGTCTGAGCCACAGCCAATGGAGGTGTACTCAGCATGTTGTCATCAACATATGACAACTTCATCACGCTCTCCATTGCTACCGTAGTCTCTGGAATCATACGGGTTACACTCTTAACCAGAAGGTCTGTAAGTGGAAGTATGAGAATTACAGTAACTACATTGAAAATAGTATGGAACATTGCAAGCTGCACCTGAGGAGCTCCAGGGAACATATACTCAAAGAGAGTCCCATAACTTACCCTGCCTGCAGTGAACAATCCAATGAAGAGTGCGGCAACCATAAAGACAACAACACCGCTACAGTTGAAAATCAAATGAATAAGTGCTGTTCTCTTGGCATTTCTTCCACTTGTAATACCAGCAATAATTGCAACGACACAGGAACCTATATTGGAACCCATTGTAAGATAGATTCCCTGATCCAGAGAAATGAGCCCTGTAACAACCATTGCAAGGGCTATTGATGTCATTACCGATGAACTCTGTATTATGGCAGTGAAAACGGCGCCAAGAACAACCAGAAGCAGTGGATTACTTATGCGGGCCAGAAAAGTCTTTACCCCATCCAAGGCTGCGAACTCATCCATTGACCCACTCATAAGAGAGAGTCCCACGAAGAGCATACCAAATCCAGCAAGGATTCCTCCGGCGGTTTTCATAGAAACTTTCTTGGAGAATAGAGCCATAAAGGCACCAACTCCTGCAAAAGCTGAAAAAATAACTGTAGTGGATATTGAATTGCCACCACCGAACATACCCAATGCCACAATCTGAGCGGTAACCGTAGTACCAATATTCGCTCCATATATGATTGTTGCCGCCTGCGCCAAAGAGATGATTCCAGCATTTACAAAACCAATTGTCATTACGGTAGTTGCACCGGAACTTTGAATTGCGGCAGTACCAACAGTTCCAATTCCTACACCCAACAGACGGCTGCCGGACGCTCTTTCAAAAAGTTGCTTGAGTTTGTCTGAACTTGCCGATTCAAGATTGGAGCTCATCATCTGACAGGCAATCAAGAAGATGCCAATGCCTGCTAAGAGGGTTAAAACAGATGAGATAATGGTAACTGCCCCCATGAAAAGAGTAATCTTAAAGTAAGAAATAATACGCAAATATACCCTTTAACAAGAGTATCTCCAAAAGAAAAGGGAAAAGGGAACAGGAATATGAA
>DCHN01000091.1 GCA_002315995.1 Bacteroidales bacterium UBA1751
CAAACAATACGAGTAAAAGAGTTAATCTTTTCACTTATTTTATAAAAACTTTGTTCCTTCTTCATTAACCCGTGCCCCAACAACATTGTTCATTTTCTTCTCCACAAGATTGGATACACCCTTCTCCACAATATTGTTAACACTCTTCTCCACAAGGCTGCCTGCATCCTTCGCGACTAGGATGAGAACACCTTTATCAACCATATTGCCGGCACTCTTTGCAACAATATTGTTGGCTTTCTTCGAAATAGCAATGTCTACATCCACACCTTTACCAACAGCATTGTTAATGCCCTTCAAAGCAGCACCTTCAATCAGCTTCATTGCTATGTCGGCAACATCCACCTTCTGTGCAAAATTATTCATTTTCTCACCTTTCTGAACAACATTTTCCCCCTGTTTCTGAGCAACATCTTGCACCTGTTTCTGAACCAGATTCTGCTCATTTTTATTATTTATATCTATATTTAGCATCGCCCCTTTCTGACCGACATATTCCCCATATTTCTGAACCAGATCCTGGTAATTTTCATATGCCTTGATATATTCCACTCCTAATACATCTTCTGCTGCTTTTTTGGGAGCAAAAATTATGTTCGTGTAACCCAACACCTGCTCCTGAGAGAGGAGATTCTCCTTTTTGCTCCAGTAAGCAAGTTCCTCGCTGTTGTTGTTCAAATATGCACTCCCGGCACAATATTGAGCCCACAAATCTCTGAGAAGTGCAAGTTCACCGCTCTTTTCAGACGAGTGCTTGATGAAATATTGATCCAGCGCTGCAACAAACTGCTTTCCGCAACTCACATTTTTATCTACCAAAAGATATGCTACGGAAAGATTCTGGGCTGCCTGCTCATAACTTACCTCATTTTCATCTGCCTTTCCTGAAATCAGATTGTCAAAGGATGCGGATGCAACCTCACCTGCAATGGCGGCATTCTGTGAGAGTTCCTTAAGGGCGGCGAGCTGCTCAACCTCCTCCTTCAACTCCTCCTTGTCTGAAGCAATCTCTATGCTCCTGTCAACAAGTGCCAGAAAATCACCGACGCGCGAGTTGAGAACAGCCACGGTAATGGATGCCTCCTGCTGAGCCTCCTGGTCATTCAGAATTTTTTCCTCGAAGGCGCTTGCCTGTGAATCAACGGTATTGGTGTGATACTTTGAAACTTTGGATATATCACCGCTACCCAATCTTGATGAAACTGAAGGAATCCCTAAAAACCCTCCGAGCATATAACCCACAAGCAGAGATGCTGATGTAATAACAATGGTTTTTGCTTTTGCTTTCATATTATTGTTCTATTATTTATTCTGTTATTGTTTATTCTGTTACTGTATATTCTATTATTATTTATTCGTTAATATTTATCCTTATTTTTAACTATTTCACCTGTTACTTCCTCTCCTCCTGTTGCACCACAATAATTACTGCTTTGTAGTGTTGACCATCTTTATGTTCCAACTCCTTCCCTGCGCATCCACAGCAGACATCTCCAGTGTGTCCGAATTCTGCTCCTGCCCACTCTCAACTGCCTGCTCATTCAGTCTGGCTTTTGACAATGCGGAAACATTGCCTGCACCAACGCCTTTTGAACTTATTCTCTCTCCAGGCAATCCGTATGCTGCACCGAGCACAAATCCCACGAGCAGACATAAGAATATGGTAGTTACAACTGTGCCCGTCTTCCTAGTAATTTTCATTGTAATAATGTTTTTGTTTTTTGTGCATCCCGCATAGCGCCATGCACTTTGTTTCCTTTTTCTTCACAAAGGTATTGCAGTAATTGCGCTCTGCAAAGAGCAAATTCCATAAAATTCCGGAATTTGCACGATTTCGAAGAAAAAATTTCACTGATTACTCCGTTTTCTTGTACTGCGATGGTGAAACGCCCTTCATTTTTGTAAAATTCCTATAAAAAGTGCTTGGTGAAATGAACCCAGACCGCTCTGAAATCTCAGAAAGCTGCAGTTTTCCCTCCTCCATAAGGGTTGCCGCGTACTCTATTCTCAGCCTGTTCACAAAGATCATGAATGTCTCATTGTAATGGTAACGTAAGTAATCGGCAAGATATTTCGTGTTTATATGAATTCGCGAGGATATGTCAAGGAGAGTTACCGAAGGGTCAGTAAAGAATCTCTCCTCAATAAGAGTTCCCATTCTGGCAGATATGACATCATCCGCAGCTGGGGGAAGTGCCCTCTGCTCCTGAGCATTTATACTCTTTGCAAGCTCCTGAGCCGTGAATCTGATTTTAAAGACAAAGAGAGCAAGAGCAATATAGAAGAGCAGATATACCGCACTTTGAGTAATCTTGAACCACATGGCAGATGTGACCGACGGCATGAATCCAAGTGGAACCATTACCAGCAGCCTCAATGCCATAAGAGAGAGAATTGCTGCAAGCAGGCCCAATGATTTCCCTTGGGTTGTTGAATAATATCTCTCCAGTTGCCCCACATACCGCCTGAAACTCAGAAAGCAGAAGAGCTGAATCACTATCTGCTCAGTAAGGGCAATAATAAAGATGGAGTTGTCCAAACTCAACATTACCGCTACACCGCCGCTAACCGTTCCAGGAAGAGGAAAATTTCCATACATAAGGGAGAAGAAGAGATTTCTATCGAGCGTTGGTACGCTCCCACATACCATAGCAACTACCAGCAACACGGCAGCCGGCATTGTTAAAAGGAATCCGTCCCTGCCCCGCAAGCCGCCTTCGTTTGATACGCTCCTTACGGCAAAGAGGTAACAGAGCGGAGAGAGCAGCATCATTGCAACATACAGAAGATATATAGGGAGGTAAAACGAAGAGAGTCTTGCCCGCATTATGCCTGCAAGCATAAGCAGAAGCCCTTCAAAAATGAAGGTGAACCCCATATATCTATGGAAACGTCGCATGCCGCTTCCAAGGAAGAGGCATCCTCCGGCTAGAATTGCCGAGATTGACGGAACGGCGTACCAGAATGGAATCATACTCTGCACAATTTCTGCTTCAAAATTATGCAAATCTAATCTCTTTTCCTATTTCGCACGCTGTCTATGCGTTTATATTGGCTTCTGCGGTGCGTTTCACTTTGTACAACAACAAATATTGTCGTACTTTCGTGAAGTATTAACCTACTGCTATATGATATCAGTTATTGCATCTCTGCCTATTCTGCTGGTTGTCATTCTAATGGTGGCATTCAACGTTCCGGCCAAAAAGGCTCTCCC
>DCHN01000001.1:0-3105 GCA_002315995.1 Bacteroidales bacterium UBA1751
ATCAATTTATCGCATCACTACTATACAGAATCAATTATTTCATGAACTCCTCAAACTTCTTCTTAAACTCGGCAGTCTTGAAATCACCTCTGTTGGCAAATACCATTACAGCTATTTTGCTACCCGGATAGTATGCGCCCCATGTTCTGTAACCGCCATTTCCACCATAATGATAGATTACGTATGGAAGGTCGCCCCTGATTTCCATTGCCCAGCCATATCCATAATTTGCAGGCTCGTTTGTCATCTCAACCTTTGGAGACTGTGCATCGGCAAGGGTGGCAGCCTTGAGCACCTGACTCTGGCCAGCCCTTATTTTTGCCTGCTCCCTTATCCAGTTCGAATACTCCGATACTGATGTGTATATTCCACCATCGGGGCGTGTTGCAAAGAATGTCTCCTCACCATAGTCACACTCCACAAAAGTGGAATCCTCGCCAAGAACATAGCCATGTGACATATTTGGAATAATTGAATCGCAGTTAGGGAAGTAATAGAGAGTCTGCTCCATTCCCGAAGGAATGAATATATGCTCCTTTACATACTGTGTAAAGTCCTGACCTGTTACTCTTGTAACAATATCACCAGCCATTACATATGTAGGATTCATATACTCGTATGCCTCGCCCGGCTTGAAGTTTATTGAATCAAGGTCTTTCAGGTACTGCATTGCAAGCGAATCTTCTCCGGCAATCCTATCCTCTCTTGGAATATATCCTCTTGCATCGGGAACTCCAGATGTATGTGAAAGAAGATGCCTGATCTCTATGCTCTTCCACATCTGTGACTTGAATTCAGGATAGAACTTGGCCACTGTGTCATTCAGGCTCAAGACTCCCTGCTCAACAAGCTGAAGCACAGCAACAGCAGTGAACTTCTTTGACATTGAAGCAATATTGAAGAATGTATTCTCATTAATAGGAGCCTTTGTGTTCATATCGGCAAGGCCATATCCCTTCTGGAAAATCACGCTGTCGCCAACCATTACAAGAACTTCAGCACCTGGTTCTCCAGGAGCAATAAGTTCTGACATCATTGCATCAAGAGCCTTGATGTCAACAGGGGAGTTGTCCTTTGCACACGAAATAATACACAGAGAGAGTGCAGCCAGGGCAAATAATGCTATCTTCTTCATAGAATATCTAATTATTCACTTGTAAATAACCGTTTTAACAACTCTGTGAAATCACACTTTTAGAAGCAGAATCCACCACCTACATAGAAGCGGAATGTCCTGGCATTTGTACCATCGACCCTCATTCTGTTAACCAGGCCGTAGTCGCATCCAACAAGCACCTTGAGCCAACCTCCAAAATCAACACCGGTATTTGCACCAATCTGAATATCTATTCTACCCATCTTTGAGCCCACCAGATATTCATCCATCTTGTAGAGATTGACTCTCACCTTATTGCCGGAACTCAATGTCTTGTAGTTCAAGTCACCCACAAATCCAAAATAGAAGAGCGGACCTGCATTTACAAAGAATCTGGTGTCGGTATCAGAACCGAGATTCACTTTGTACCCTATCATCAAAGGAATATTGAGTGCAAACTCATCGTAGTAGTAACTGTAATCCTTGGATTTGTTTCTGTATGTGGTAGACTTCTGATACTCGAGAAGCAATCCTGGGGTAAAATAGAATCCTTTTTCATCAGAGATGTCAAATGCATAGTTCAATCCTGCATAAGCACCGTCAAGCTTCAAACTTCCTTCAGCGCTGACATTTGAATGAAGCCAACCTGCTTCAACTGAAAATGGTCTCTCCTGAGCGAAGAGCGATGTTGACGCAACAAGCATCAACATGGAAATAAATAGTTTTCTCATATAGTTAGGTATTATTTTTCGCAAAGCACAAATATAATAAAAAATCAAATTCCTGCCTTATACATGGCTCCACCTATATTGGATTTCGAAGCCCCGGTCACACTTGCAAGGCAGGAAGGAATATTGAAGAGCCATAAAGTACCAAGAAAGGCAAAAATGAGCGCCTCCTTGAAGCATACTGTAAGAGAATCAGGCACAACAAAGTCACAGGAAGGACAAAGAGCTCCCATTCTCTCAACAAGATATTTATTGAAAGCACCACCTCCTGTTACCAGCATCTTCACCATCTTCTCGCCGGAAACAGATTGAACCACCCTGGCAACCTGATAAGCCGCATGTTCCGTATATGTAGCCAACATATCATTGAATTCAAGGCCGCAACCATCGAGCAAAGGGAAGATGTTCATCTCCACCCACTCCCTACCCAGAGATTTAGGCGCAGGTTTGCTGTAATAATCCAAAGAGTTAAGGGCACTGAGCAGTGCTGCATCAACCTTACCGCTGCGAGCTGTCTGCCCATCCTTGTCGTATGCCTCCCCTACAGTTTTCATATAGTGGTTGAGCACAAAATTCACTGGAGATATATCAAAAGCCGTTCTGCTGCTGCCGGTGTCAAATGAAATATTGGAGAAGCCTCCTATGTTGAGGCAGAAGTCATACTCGGCAAAGAGGTTTCTGTCGCCCACCGGAACCAGAGGAGCGCCCTGACCGCCAAAGGCGAGGTCGGTTGTGCGGAAATCGCAAATGGTATCTATACCGCTTTGTGCGGCAATACCTGCACCGCAACCTATTTGTCCCGTCCAGCAATGCGATAGAATATTCTCAGGTTCCACAAGTGCCGAACTCTTGGCAGCGCCACCAGCTATCGCCCCAGGTTGGTGGAAAATTGTCTGACCATGCGAAGCAACAGCATCAACCTTGCCCTGCAGGCCATTGCGCTCAACAAAGGCCTTCACTCTTGAACCAAGATATGAGCCGTAGTACGAATCCAGTCTGGCATACTCCTCAGCGCTCAGGCTCTGCGCATTGTCAAGCATTCGCGTCAATTCAGCAGGATATGTTTCATCCTCAGCCTTAACTATTCTGTAGCTCCACTTTCCGTCATTGAACTTGAAGTTGGCAAGACAGAGATCAAGGCCGTCGAGAGATGTTCCGCTCATAAGGCCCAGAACATTTACGCCCTCCGATATGGAGAGCACCTTTCCGTTCGATAGAATTGCTTTATCACTCATATTCATTCCATTTAAATTTCATACTCGGTTGAATCAGGCACGTCTG
>DCHN01000001.1:3177-8533 GCA_002315995.1 Bacteroidales bacterium UBA1751
ACGCACTTGTGTGTGATACCCTTTTTTATTGGAGAATTCTTGAGCTGAACGGTAACTCGGGAGTATTTGGAGTCATACTGCGCAAGAACCCATTTGCCATCTATTTCAACCCTGTAACTCTCTATTCCGGAGAGGTCATCTCTCATTGAGAAGGCAAATGAAGAGCCTTTCAACTGGGCACCATTGGCAAGTTTGAGACCTATGCTTGGAGCAGTGGTGTCATAAGCTATTGTGTAATATCCGAACTTGCGGATATTGGCTTTGAGCCACTTTGTACCGAGCGAATCAAGAGAGGCGCTCTGTGTATACGCAGCGCTCAGCGACCCTCCATTTGATACCGATGCAATAACCGCCTTTGACTCCATTTCCGGTGTTCCATCATATTTCATATATAGAGTAGCGCTGGAGTGTATTGCCGTAGATGGCGAATGCAATTTACAAACCTTCCTGTTGAATATGACACCTTTCTTCCCTGTAATCTTCAAATCGTACGACGGATCGAATTCAAAATAGAGGGAGCTGTACAATGCACCCTCGGGAACCACAAGCTTCACATCCTCCGCCTGCAGAATGTTTGGTACAGCCCAGTTCATGTATGTTCCCTGCGGCTTCATCTCAAGTTTTGATGCGAATTTTGAGTCGCATCTCCTTATCTTTATGCTTCGCGATGAGCAGTTGCCAGCCCAGTCGAGGCACTCAACCTTTACTTCGTGTACGAGTGTGTCCTCAAGTTCAATTACTCCATTGTTAACGGCAGTGATGTGGTCTGCAAGGCCATTACCCTCCTCCACCCAGCTCTTTACATAATTGACGCCCCGATTCACCCTGCATCCATACTCAATTACACTGTTTATATACCTACCATCCTCAAAAGCTACCTCCCCAACCTTGTAATCGAAGAAGAGGGAGTCATCGAGAAAAGCCCTGTACTCCATAACAGCGAATTTGGCGTATGAGTTCTCCATGTGGTCAATTGAATTTATGGTAACAAACGAGTGCTGAGGCACCTTTACAACCGGCTCTGTGCTTGGAATCTCAAAAGTGAAAGGTGCATTGCCATTATTGAACCAGCCGTACATTCTCAAAGGTGCAATATTGGGAGATACGTGGTCGTCAATGGTCATGAAGCCGCGTTCCATGAATGAGAGTGGAAGATTTGATGCGGTTTCCCGTATTTCAAAATGGAGATGCGGGCCGCCGGATGCTCCGCTGTTTCCTGCATATCCTATTCTCTCCATCTTTGCAACAGGGAACTGCTCGGGGGCGCACTCAAGGTCAATGGCAAATGACTCCTTTTCGTACTGACACTTTGTTACAAAATCAGCTATTCTCTTCTCAAATGTATTGAGATGCCCATATACCGTAGTGTACCCGCTTGGATGAGTTACATATAGGCAATTGCCATATCCGCTCGGAGAAACAGAAATTCTGGAGATGTATCCCTTGTCTGAGGCATACACGGGAGCACCCACCACTCCACCAATTCTGAAATCAACTCCACCATGAAAGTGGTTGCCTCTCAATTCTCCATAATTGCCGCTCAAACTCATTGGTTTAACATCCAAAGGATATGAAAAATCAGCTTTTTCCGCGCTCTGGGCAGAGGCACTTCCATAAAAAGAAAAGACAACTGCCGAAATCATCAACAGTTGCCCAAATATTTTACCGTATTTGTTTGTCATTGTTTTACGACTTGAAAATCAATTGTATCTTGTTCAAGCCAAACTGCTCATCATCCATTGAAAAGATGCTTTATTCTATCGAAGAAGTTCTTCTCCTGAGTAGTTGGTTTAGGTGCAAAGTTAGTTGAATTTCTCAACTTTTCCATCATTTGTTTCTCTTCCGGAGAAACAACTTTAGGAGTCCATACCTGAACATAAACCAGCAGGTCTCCGCATCCATAACCATTCAGAACAGGAATTCCCTTTCCTCTTAAACGGAGCATCTTTCCGCTCTGGGTACCAGGATCTATCTTTATACGCAATTTGCCATCGACCCCAGGCACCTCGGCCGTTGTGCCGAGAATTGCATCAGGGACGCTGACAAACAATGTATATACCAAATCGTTTTCGTCTCTCTGAAGTTCTCTATCGGGTTCCTCTTCAATGAGAACAATAAGGTCTCCATTCACACCACCGCCTCGTGCAGCATTTCCCTTACCTGAAACATTGAGCTGCATTCCACCGGCAACTCCTGCAGGAATCTTGAATGATATCTCCTCCTCTCCCTTCACAGTTCCTGTACCTTTGCAGGAAGAGCAAGGTTTCGCTATTACCGTACCCTTACCCTGGCACTTAGGACAGGTGGTCTGAGTCTGCATTGTACCGAAAATGGTCTGTGCAACCTGAGCAACAACACCCTTTCCGTTACACTTGTCACAGGTCTTTATATCTGCAGCGCTCTGAGCTCCCTTGCCGGCGCACTCAGGGCAGCATACCTCCTTGCCAAGCTTAACTTTTTTGTCAACACCGTGAACAATATCTGCAAGAGTGACCTTAACCTTGATTCTCAGGTTGCTTCCCTTATTCACGCCACGGCTTCTTGACCCGCCGCCAAAGCCGCCGAAACCACCACCGAATCCGAATCCGCCGAAGATATCACCGAACTGGCTGAAGATGTCATCCATTGAGAATCCACCTGCTCCACCAAATCCGCCGGCGCCTCCATTCAGACCTGCAAATCCGTATGCGTCATACTTCTGCTTCTTGTCAGCATCGCTTAGCACCGAATAGGCCTCTGCAGCCTCCTTGAACTTCTCCTCAGCCTCCTTGTCTCCCGGATTCCTATCGGGATGGTACTGCATGGCAAGCTTCCTGTAAGCCTTCTTTATTTCATCGGCACTTGAGTTCTTGTTTACACCAAGCACCTCATAATAATCTCTCTTTTCAGCCATATAATTGATATACTTTTATTTCTCTCAGATTCCAACCACAACCTTGGCATACCTTATAACCTTGCCGTTAAGGGTGTAACCGCGCTGGGCAACATCAATGATTCTGTTCTTCTTCTCCTCCTCCTGAACAGGGAACTGTGCAACAGCCTCGTGGAAATCAGTATCAAGTTCCTTTCCTACAGACTCTATTTCAGCAAGCCCCTTCTCAGACAAATACTTCCACAACTTATTGTAAATAAGCTGTGTTCCCTCAATGGCAGCTTCTGAAGCATCGGAGTTGCTCAGCACATCCAATGCCCTTATGCAGTCATCCAGGACCGGAAGCATGCCCTTTATTATATCCTCGGCTGCTGTCTCGCGCAGTTCCAACTTCTCCTTTGCAGTACGTCTGCGATAGTTGTCAAACTCCGCATTGAGCCTTGTGTAGTTGTCGTTTGCAACCTCGTATGTCTGCTTTGAAGCAGCCGCTTTGGCTTCAAGTTCCACTGCCTTTGCCTCAAGTGCAGATTTCTCAGCCTCAAGGGCTATTATCTTCTTCTCAAGAGTTTCACTCTTTTCGCGCAGCTCCCTCTTTGCAGCATCAAGCTCCTTTGCCATACTCTTGAATCTCTGCTGAGGAGTCATCTTCCTGCTCTTAACCTCAACAGGTGCATCTTTAGCAGCAGCATCTTCCTTCTCCTCATGGCCAGCCTTGGACGCATCAGAATCCGAAACTATATTTCCTTTCTCGTCAAACTTCATATCTATTATCTCTAGTTATTCAATAAATATTAAAACAAATCCGTGGCAGAACAATCAAATTGCTTGCCATAGAAAAATAGGACATTTTGTCAGTCATACACTTTTTAGTATTATAAATGATTTTTTGTAGATTTGCATGGTTAATTTGCCATAAGTTCATAATAAATGGTCACATTTTTCATCTCTGTTGCGTTACTTATTTGCGGATTTGTTTTTTACAGCAAATTCATTGAAAAAATATTCAGAATAGACCCGGAATCAGCCACCCCTGCACTTACAAAGACCGACGGAGTGGATTTTGTCCCATTGAAGCCCTGGAAGATGTTCTTGATACAGTTTTTGAACATTGCCGGACTGGGACCTATTTTCGGATCAATAATGGGAATTTTCTTCGGCCCATCCGCTTTCCTCTGGATAGTGTTCGGTACCATTTTCGCCGGTGGCCTCCACGATTATATGTGTGGCATGATGTCCATTAAAATGAATGGCATCTCCACTCCTGATGTCATAGGAACAGAGTTGGGTCGCACTGTAAAGTTTGTGATGAGAATCTTTTCAGTGGTACTTCTCGTCCTTCTTACAGCCTCTTTTCTCGATGGAGCATCTGTCTTGCTTCAAAATACTGTTGCACTGCCTTCATTACCATTCATAAACTCCGCCAAACCAGTGTTTTGGCTTGCAATAATCCTGATTTACTTTGTGTTGGCCACCATATTGCCAATTGATAAGGTAATTGGTAAAGTATATCCAGTTTTCGGAGCAATACTTTTGTTCATGGGCCTTGGCATCATGATTATTATGGTAATATTTCATAGCGGTGATATGCCTGAGATTACCGACGGCCTCCAGAACATGCATCCACAACATCTCCCGCTGTTTCCAATGATGTTTGTAACAATAGCCTGTGGCGCAATTTCCGGATTCCATGCCACACAATCGCCTTTGATGTCACGCTGTATGACCAACGAGAAACAGGGGCGCATGATTTTCTATGGGGCCATGGTGGCCGAGGGAATTCTTGCGCTGATATGGGCTGCCGCTGCGTCAACGTTTTTCGCCGATCCTGAAAAAGGCCTTTATGGAATAGATGGTCTTATAGCATTTGCCGCCGAACATACCGGCGAGAATGTACCGGCACTCATTGTTAACAAATTGTGCAGATCATGGCTTGGCGTTGTGGGTGGAATTCTTGCAGTTTCAGGCGTAATCTTTGCACCAATTACCAGTGGTGACACTGCCATGCGAAGCGCAAGATTAATAGTTGCTGATGCTTTTTCTCTGAATCAGAAAGCCATTTCAAGCAGACTTTTAATTGCAATTCCACTCTTCGCCTGCGTAGTTGCCCTGCTTTTCGTCAATTTTGATTCAGTATGGAGATATTTCTCCTGGAGCAATCAGGCTTTGGCCACATTCGCTCTTTGGGCCGGTTCCGTTTTCCTTTACGATAGGGAAAACAACGGCAGGAAAAAGAAGGACGAGCAAAGATACAGATACGGCTATCTCATCACTTTGATTCCTGCCATATTCATGACAATGGTTTCCATCAGCTATATTCTTATAGCCCCTGAAGGTCTTGATTTCGCATCACTTGGCATATCCACATTAGCCTACATCATTGCCGGAATAGTGTGTGTATGTTTCCTGATTCTCTTCTTTGAAAAGGGCGTAAGGAAAAATCGCATCAACTGATCCATAACGTATATGTGTTGCCCAACGGCTCCG
>DCHN01000001.1:8683-9813 GCA_002315995.1 Bacteroidales bacterium UBA1751
ATGTGCCACACATATACCGTTTTCTATTGGCCGGATACGGGTGGCCTGTGGTGGCCAACTGCTATTTATTTTCCAGATAATTCACCCTCTTTCCGTGCGCCTGTGCATACTCAATTTCACTGCGGGTGCTGCTGCCAATATAACCACCCACGTTTATGACATAGATTTCATCTGCCATGTCAATCTTGCGCTTGTGCATATCATCCAGCATCTCCTTTGTACCCTCACTCCAAACCTCATTGTCTCCCGAATGCCCAAATAGACCAACGCTTATGACAATATTGCCCTCCAGCGTAAGCCGCTTCTGTACCTCAAAAAACTGCTCCTTAAAGCGAGTGCTACCGCAAAGGGTTACGACTTTATATTTGCCTATCATAGTTCATTATACCTAATACTGATACCACAAATTTTCTACCCCAGAAAAACCACGTTTAAAATACACGATTAAATTTCACTTATTGATTATAATACTCGAATGAGTCAATATCCGCCCACTGCTCACACTGCTTGATTACAATCTCAAGGGCATTCTGCTCCTCCTCTGGCGGATAATGATATTTCTTCAAAAGCCTCTTTACAATCTTGCGCATCCCGGCACGTGCTGATTCTTTTTTCTGCCAGTCTATTGTCCTATTCTTCCGGAGAGCTTCAGTCAATTCCCTGGTAATCTCAACAAGCTGCTCGTTTGAATAAAAGTCTTTCACTGCTTGAGGCCTTGTGAGCGCATCGTAGAAGGCTTTTTCTTCTTTACTCAGGCCCAATTCATCAGCGGCATTTTCAGCTGCCGCAATCGTCTTGGCCATTTCCAGAAGTTCCTTTATGACTTCCTCATTTGATATCAATCCTTTCAGATAGTTCGACAAGGACATATTCAGCATTTCGGAGAACTTCTGCGCCTGCACGAGGTTTGTCCTCTTATAAAGGGCAACGCGCTCTGCCAGCAATTTCTTCAGCAGCTCTATGGCGATATTCTTCTCCTTCATCTTTGAGATTTCCTCAATGAAAGCGGCATCGAACAAGGAGAACTCTGCCTTGACATCAGAGAATAGATTGATAACGCCTTCGCTTTTCACTCCCTGTTTGAGAAGTTCTGCGATGCGTGCATTGATGTCCTGCTTTGAAACCTTTCC
>DCHN01000039.1:0-3865 GCA_002315995.1 Bacteroidales bacterium UBA1751
CGCCTCAACCCTTTTGTCATAACTGTGAAGTTCATCGCGCGGATGAATCTTCTCATACAGCTCACGGTCCGATGCCTCAATGCGCAACAGGTAGCGTACCGCTCCCGCCTCCATCCAGTACTTGTACACCTCTTTTGTCTGCTCACCCAGCGATAGCGTCACAGCCAGCGGAGGGTATTTGCTATCGCCCAGGTGGGTGATGTCATACACCATACGGGCCACGCGCTCAACATAATCTGAATCGCACCTCTCGCCTGCCTGCAGGACAACGCTTCCATAGCCGTTTTCAAGGGCGAACCGCGCCGCCTCCAGCACCTGAGTGTGGGAGAGTTCATAGCGGCACACATTGCAATTGCCTGCCCTTATTCCACAATAAAGACAGTTCTTCCTGCAACGGTTGGAAATTTCTATAAGTCCTCTGAGGTATACTTTGTACATAGAGTAAACTGCAGTAATATGCAACAACAGGCATCTGCACAAACATCCTTCAAAATTAGCCAAAATACGCTAATGAAAAAAACACTAACTTTGCGCCATCATTATTTTGAATACAAAAGAGATAAATATGAAACGCACTTTAATTGACTGGATTATTGCCAGCCGTCCATGGTCCTTCACGGCCTCACTGATTCCTGTAACGGCAATTACCGCCTATCTATTTCTCCAAAGCGGAACGTTTGGGTGGGAGTGTGACTGGTGGAACGCACTGTTAGCCCTGCCAATGCTTGTTTGTATGCAGGCATCGGGCAACCTTATTGGAGATTATCATGACCATATTCACAAAGTGGATCTACCCGGTTGCCTCAATGGAGTCTGCCACATTCATTCAGGCAAATTCACTCCAAAAGAGATTCTATGTTATGGTTACACAATGCTTGTTGTTGCCGCTCTGCTGGGCATGATCATACTCCTGAGAAGTGATTTCTCCGCAATATGGATTGGAATTGCAGGTGTGTTGCTTGTATATTTCTATCCTTGGTTGAAGTATCACGCTCTGGGAGACCTTGACGTACTTCTTGGATATGCCCTGCTACCTGCTCTTGGTGTAAGTTTTGTTGTTACCGGCGTATACCATTGGGAAGTGCTGTTGCTCTCTCTACCTTTTGGTCTGCTCACCGTAGCCATTCTGCACGCCAACAACACACGCGATATTCTCAATGACCACCGTGCTGGAATAAACACGATGTGCATAAACATAGGTGGCGTAGCTTCAAAGTACATTTATGTAGTTGAACTGTTGCTTGCATATCTTCTCGTCGTTGTCTTCTTTGCAATTGGTCTTACTCCAATTGCCTCGTTGGCTACATTTCTCACTCTGCCGCTGGCACTTCGCAATATTCGCACAATGATGGTTGCCGAGCCTCTGGCCGAGGAGCCAATAGCCGTGCTGGACAAGATGACTGCACAGTTGCAGCTCACCTTCGGACTTCTTTTCACCCTGTCATTCCTGATTTCGGCCCTCATCTGATTACCAAAAATCTGATGTTCACCACTGGTTTCTCCCATTCACGCATCCATTTGCAATGATTTCACTCCGCAATACATGGTTCAGTGTTGGAATTGCAGCCCTGCTATGGTTCCTGATGTTCTCACCTTGGACAGCCCCCTTTGTCAATTTCTGGGTAACAATGGCTGTCTCCGGTATCATACTCACTCTTCTGGCCCTGCGTCTTGGTAGCAAGCACAACACCTTTTCTCCACGGTGGCCTAAGCAGTTGCTGCTGGGCATAGCTATTGCCGTAGTTCTATGGGGCGTATTTTGGGTTGGCGACAAACTATCGCAATGTATGTTCTCTTTTGCCAAACCTCAAATAAATGGAATATACAGTATGAAGGGCGATATGCCGCTTTATGGCATCGCCCTTCTGTTGCTGCTTGTAATAGGTCCGGCAGAGGAGATTTTCTGGCGCGGTTTTGTGCAACGTAATATGGAACAGCGCTTTGGCCCTTGGACCGGATTTATATCAGCCACCCTCTGCTATACGCTTGTGCACATCTGGTCATTCAACTTCATGCTCATTGCCGCCGCCGCTGCCTGCGGCTTCTGCTGGGGAATCCTATACAGGTTTCGTCCGCAGTGGCTGCCCGCACTGGTTATCTCGCACTCCCTGTGGGATGTGGCAGCCTTTGTGGTATTCCCGTTCTAAAATATGTACAAAACTACCTATATTAGCACTTTAAATTTAAAGTTATGAAGAAGTCCATCATTCTACTCTTTCTCTTTCTGGCAGCAAGCAGCCAGATTCTCTTGGCGGAGAACAATGAAAGAAGCTTATTGGTAAATGACAACCTGCAGGAGAGCGAAGAGCAGAATCTGCAAGCAACTGGAACATCATTTGACTACGGCTTTAGTACAGACCTTGTGAGCTGCTACATTTGGCGTGGCCTCTATAATGGTGGATTAAGCCTGCAGCCTGACGTCTATATAGGATTTTCAAATGAAAATATCTCATTCACATTTGATATATGGGGAAACATAGGGGCAAGCGACTGGGGATTCCGTTCAGGTCTGAAAGAGACAGATGAGTGCAACCCAAATACTCAGTTTTTAAAAGAGTTTGATATGATAGCCACTCTCAATCTCTGGGGTGCCATACTAGGGCTTTCACACTACTACTTTTTCGATGGCGAAAGCTTCTTCAATTTCGGAAAACTGAGCGATATCAAAGGCTCCGCACAGACAGAATTCACAGTAGGATACGACTTCTCACACATCTTCCCCAATACCCCGCTTGCAATAACATGGAACACGATGTTCAGCGGAGACGACAGTAAGGACAAGGGAAAGAAGCGCGCATATTCAACATACATTGAAGCTACATATTCCCACGAATTCAACCACAATATAACACTTTCAGGCGCTCTTGGCATATCTCCATGGAAGAGTATGTATACCGATAAAGATGAAGACAATGCAAAGGATTTTGCGCTGAACAACATAACGGTTCGTGCAGACAAAACATGGGCACTCTCTGAGAATCACTGGAATTTTTCCACCTATCTTCAGGGTACAGTAAACACCTGCAACCTCAACGGCGACACCGCAATAATAAAGGCTTCAGGAGACAACATCCTCAACAAACAGAAACTGATGTTTGCAATAGGATGCAGAATTGAGTTCTAAACGTGCTCGTCATACAGACGCGTAATCAGCCATCCCCAAAACATCAATTATATCTTGGAAATATATGTCAACAAACAACTCCATACCAACACAAAAAAAAGGTCGCTTCCTTGAGCTGGACCTGCTCAAGACATTCACCATAATATTCTGTATGATTCCTGTTCATTGCTGGCTGGCTCATACGACGCTGTTTGAAACAACTTTTACTGAAGCTATTGACACAGTATTGGGAGGAATTCTTGCTGCACCTTTTTTTATGTTCTGTATGGGTATTGGCTTTGTCTTCACCAGACGCAACTCGCCTAAAGAAATAGCATACAGAGGCATTAAGTTGCTTACATACGGCGCGCTTCTCAGCTGGCTGTGTTCTTACCTCCCAAGCGCGCTAGCATGGGAAGATATGGAGGATATGTATGAAGGATACAGAGACATGGGGCCGGAGTTTGATTATGTAAAGTACACAATCATCCAGAGCATCCCAAGCATTCTTACCATTGACATTCTTGAGTTTGCCGGTTTGGCCTTCCTCCTTTCAGCACTGCTTGAGCGTCTTCATTTCAACGACCGTACAATTGCATTGACATCAATAGTACTCTGTTTCATTGGAAGTCTCTTCCGCACATACAATATTCATTTTGAGAATCCTGTTGCTAACCAGGCTCTATGCTACTTTGTCTTTGCAGGACCCAACTCATGCTTCCCTCTCTTCACATGGTTCATATTCGTAGCATTTGGCAGATT
>DCHN01000039.1:3940-7286 GCA_002315995.1 Bacteroidales bacterium UBA1751
GCTATTCTGGCTACAGCCTACTGCTTGGCAGTTGTAATGCCGAAAGATCCAATATTCCATCTGTATGAATCAGAAGAGGCCTTTTATGGAATGACTCTTATTGATGCTCTGGCCATTATTATTCTCAGTCCATTCTATATTGGTGTATGGTGGCTGATATCCAAAGTGATTCCAGAGAGTTGGACCCCTGTGTTAAGTTATCCTTCACGCCACATAAACCAGTTCTACTGCATATCATGGTTGGTAATAATAGGCCTTGTAGGATACGCAAGGTTCTACAATCTGGTACCTGACAATAGCTCTTTATCAATTGATTCAATTATTGTCATTGCCATTACATCCATTATTGCAGTAATCTACAACAAATTCCTTGTAACAAAGGTTGAGACCTTCCTTGCAAAGCACAACTGGTTCTGGATTGCTGTGGTATGGGTTCTCTGGATTGGTGCAATAATAATATTCAATATTGCGTCATAGTTTCAGGTATTTTACGATCTTTTGCGCTTCTTTTCTCTCTTCTCCTGCTTCCAGCTCTTGTCGCCATCTTCCCTAATATTGGAGACAAACTGCTGATACCACTTCTTATCCTGCTTTTCAGAGATGCTCTCACCTCTTTTCCTGCTCCTGTTCATGTTCCCATTCTTCTCCACACCAGCTTTCCCCCTTCTCTCATTTTTTCCATCATCTCTCCTCACTCTCTTCTCTCCCCTGCCAGTATCTCTTCTCTCTTTCTTTCCACCATCTCTTCCGGTATTTCCGGCCGCTCCTATATAGTTCAAATCCGGTGCATTCTTATAATACTCCAGAAAACGGTTTGCAGTAACGGCAAGGAACTTCTTTATTATCTGGTCCCTCGTTAGGGTCTTCCACTTCTCCTCAAGAATAGGCAGGAAAGGGAACGCCTCAACAGGCAAAGTTACCTCATCGAGCTTATCTATGAGGTACTCTATTTGCTTGGTACAAATTTCAGGACCTCCCGGAATCTTGGCGCGGCGTATCTCCTTGCCCAGCATCTTTTCTATTTTCCTGAGGCGATAGAGTTCTCTACTGTTCACTATGACAATTGACTGCCCCTCCTTGTCCGCGCGGCCTGTTCTACCACTTCTGTGGGTGTAAATCTCCAACTCATCAGGAAGTTTGTAGTTGATTACATGTGTAAGGTTGTTCACATCAATTCCTCGTGCGGCAACATCTGTTGCAACCAGCAGGCTGAGCGTCTTATCCTTGAAGCGTTTCATCACCTGCTCACGCACGTCCTGGGTAAGGTCTCCGTGAATTGAATCAACATCATAGCCATCGGCCATAAGCCTTCCAGCTATTTCCTGTGTCTCAAGTTTTGTTCGGCAGAAGATTATTCCGTATATCTCGGGGAAGAAATCAACAACCCTCTTGAGTGCCAGATATCTGTCTTCCTCCTTTATTACAACATAAAAATGTTTTACGTTCTGGGCACCGGAATTCCTCTCACCAATAACAATTGAGGTGTAGTTGCGGGTGTAGTTCCTGGCTATTTCCTCAACCTCAGCAGGCATGGTTGCACTGAAAAGAAGAGTCTGCCTCTCGCTTGGAAGAGATTCAACGATATGGTCCATATCCTCTTTAAAACCCATATCAAGCATCTGGTCTGCCTCATCGAGTACAAGAATCTGAATATCATTGAACTTGGCCTTTTTCCTCTCATGCAGGTCAATTATTCTTCCTGGGGTAGCTACAATGATATCAACTCCACCCTCAAGATCTTTAATCTGTTGTCTGATTCCTGAACCTCCATACACGCAGGCAATACGGACTTGAGGCATAAACTGTGAGTATCTTCCCAAATCCTCTGCAATTTGCTTGCACAACTCTCTGGTAGGGCTGAGAATCAGGGCCTTCGGTGTGTGGTCCACACCCTCCCTATAGAGTCTTTCAAGTATGGGAAAGCCGAATGCGGCTGTCTTTCCTGTTCCGGTCTGGGCCAGAGATACAAGATCCTCACTGCTTTTGAGCAACTGGGGAATTGACCTCTGCTGAACAGGTGTTGGAGTTGTGAATCCCAACTCATTTGCAGCCCTGAGCAGCGGTTCAGAGAGTCCGAGTGACTCAAATGTCACAATATCCTTTGTGGTTTCTCCACCTTCGTTTTCATTGATATGTGGCTCATTCACCACTGTTTCTTCGCTCATATATTATATATTGTTTGTCATTTGAAAATTGCTCCCACCCTTTTCCATATTCCACTGCACAGAGCAAGAGACATTCCATAGTTGATTACAGGAGTTCCAGCCTCGTGAAGCGGCTTCAAACGTGAAAAGAGTTGACGTTTTGTTACCATACAGCCCCCGCACTGAACTGCCAGATCAAAGTGTCTCTCCTGAGGAACAGGATCCAATGATGGAATAAAGGTGAAGTTGACCTCTTTTATATCAGGACAATTTGATTTTATAAAATTTGTCAGCGCTGCAGGTATCTTTACCCGACCTATATCCTCGCAACTGGCGTGGTGCGTACAACTCTCAAGCATCAGTACCTCAAAAGTGTGCCGCTGCCCCATACAACCTTTTAAACTCTCCATAAAGTTCATTCCCTTGAGGTACTCACTGAACGGACCCTTTGAGCGTGCCAACAGCATGCTGAAACTTGTAAGCGGAATATTGGCTGGAACAATTTTGGAAACTTTGGCAAAGGCCTGCGAATCGGTTACAACCAACGAAGGGGAAGGGTGCTGCGCCAGCCAATCCTGAAGCTGTTCAGGCTGCATAACAACTGCATTAGCCTTGATATCAAGCAGATTCCGTATTGCCATTACCTGTGGAAGAATAAGTCTGCCTGAAGGAGCCTCACTGTCAACGGGGCAAACCAGAACCACCGTACTGCCAACACTTAGAAGATTGCCTCCACTCTCAACAGAGAGGCCATGGAACATTGGCTTCTCCTCAAACTCCAGATTATCCTTCAAAGCCCTACCTATAAAAGAGAAGATGCTCTCTTTCAAATTATCTTCTCCAGGTGAATTGACCAGCGACGATATTTCCACATCAACTCCGTACTGCATCCGAATGGAAACAGCTGCATCAGAAGAGAGAGGATATCTATCGGCCTGGTTGGCAAAGAGAAGAATAGGCGTCTTCTCCGCCTTCAAGTTCTCTATTATGGTTATGTCAATAGGGTTGAGGGAGAATTGAACTCCATTGGAAGCCTCGGAGGTTACAGACGCTGTGTCAATTACAACAATGGCCGCATCAAGACCCTTCATTGCATTGCCTGCACTGCGCTGCTTGAGCTGTTCAAGAGAAGAGCCATCGGCAATGCCTGCGGTGTCAATGAAGTTGCAGGTTCCTATGCCGGGAATCTCCATGCGCTTGCG
>DCHN01000044.1 GCA_002315995.1 Bacteroidales bacterium UBA1751
CAATACTCAGAAGACCTATCTGATTCTCCGAATATACGGTTATCATATAGAGCCTTGGCCCCTCATCCCTCTTTCCGCAACTGTTTTCTCTCTTATCTGTACTCTTTTCCATAACAAAATCAAGTTTCATCTATTCACCATATTCGAACCACTCCTTTGCATTGAGCATCATACGGTCAACCTCGTTTCCAGGAGGAATCATAGGGAATACATTATCTTCCTCCTTCACATGCGCATTCAAAAGATATGGTCCGTCATACTCCAGCATCTTCTCAATAGCCTGCCCCAGATCCTCTCTCTTCTCCACAAATCCATAACCCATTCCATATGCATCAACTATCTTTTCATACTCGGGATTCATCATTCTGGTAAAGGAGTAGCGCTCACCGAAGAAGAGTTCCTGCCACTGGCGCACATTGCCCAGCCAATTGTTGTTAAGCAGAACTATTTTCACCGCAACACCCTCCTGCATAATTGTGCCGAACTCCTGCATTGTCATCTGCAGGCCACCGTCTCCAACAAAGAGACAAACGGGTCTCTCCGGTTTAGCAATCTTCGCACCAATTGCAGCGGGGAGTCCGAATCCCATTGTACCAAGACCACCGGAAGAGATGAAACTGCGGCTCTGAACAAACCTTGAGTAGCGGGCGCCCATCATCTGGTTCTGCCCTACATCAGTAACAACAATTCCTTTCCCCTTCATTGCATCAGCAACTCTGGTTACAACCTCGCCCATTCTCAAAACTCCATCTTCAGGATTTACCTGAGGCTCAACAACCTTGTGCTTCTCTATGGCGTTGCACATTACCGCAACAACCTCCCACTCCGAATGGTCGGCAGGAGAAATTCTATCGGCCAGGTTGGCAAGCACGCTCTTCGCGTCACCTACAATTCCAAGGTCAACAGGAATGTTCTTTCCTATTTCGGTGTTGTCTATGTCAATATGAATTATTCTGGCCTGACGGGCGTATGCCGATACTTTTCCGGTAACTCGGTCGTCAAATCGCATTCCAACAGCAATGAGCAGGTCGCACTCCTGTGTCATTACATTGGCCGCAACGTTTCCGTGCATTCCCACCATTCCCTTGAAATGCGGATTGTCGTATGAAAGGGCACTCAGGCCGAGCATTGTAGATGCAGCAGGTATGCTCCCTTTGTTTATAAAGGCCTCAAGCTCCTTCTCGGCACCCGAGGTAATAACTCCCTGCCCAAATACAACGAACGGACGCTTTGATGAATCTATCATCTCAACCGCCTGAGAGATTACCTCCTCTCCTACCTGTGGATAGGGATTATAACTTCTTATGAAACTACACTTCTTGTATTCAAATTCCGCCTCGCCTATTTGCGCATCTTTGGTAAGATCTATTACAACAGGCCCGGGACGACCACTCTGCGCAATATAGAATGCCCTTGCAACAGCCGGAGCAATATCTTCAGCTCTGCGAACCTGAATGTTCCACTTTGTAATAGGAGCTGTAAGACCTATAAGGTCGGTCTCCTGGAAAGCATCGGTACCAAGTGCGGCATTCCCCACCTGACCGGCTATGACAACAATAGGAGTTGAATCAACCATTGCATCAGCCACTCCAGTGATTACATTTGTGGCACCCGGACCGGATGTGACAACCACAACTCCAGGGAAACCTTTGGCACGTGCATATCCCTGAGCCGCATGAACGGCCCCCTGCTCGTGTCTTACAAGAATATGTCTGAGTTCCTTTGAATATCCATAGAGAGAGTCATAAACCGGCATGATCTGCCCTCCAGGATATCCAAAAATCGTATCTACGCCCTCCTCTATAAGTGACTTAAGTATTATTTCCGAACCCTTCATCTCTTTATTATTATCTTATCTTTTCATTCCATTTATTAAACTACTCAACCACTCTTACTCCACCTTTGTCGGCCGAAGTGACCATTGAAGCGTATGCCTTGAGGCTCTTTGAAATTATTCTGTTCCTGTATGGCGCAGTAAAGGCCTTCTTGCCTCTTGCCATCTCCTCTTCCCGTCTGGTCTCGAACTCCTCAGGTGACACCTTTGCATTTATAGTGCGTGCCGGGATGTCAATCTCAATGATATCTCCATCTCTTACAAGCCCTATGTTTCCGCCCGCAGCAGCCTCAGGAGATATATGCCCGATGCTCAAACCGGATGTGCCTCCGCTGAAACGGCCATCTGTTATGAGCGCGCACTCCTTTCCAAGGTGCATTGATTTTATATATGAAGTTGGATAGAGCATCTCCTGCATTCCAGGACCTCCCTTCGGACCCTCATATACAATTACCACAACATCTCCGCTTACAACCTTTCCGCCGAGGATACCCTCACAGGCAGCCTCCTGCGAATCGAAGACCTTTGCAGGACCGCTGAACTTCCAGATGCTGCTATCGACACCTGCGGTCTTTATTACGCATCCGTCCTGGGCAATATTGCCTTTAAGAACACCGAGTCCGCCATCTCTGGTATATGCATGTTCAAGATCCCTGATGCAGCCCTCGCTTCTGTTGGTGTCCAATGTGCTGTACCTGCACTCCTGCGAACCCATGGTAATGCTTCTTTTTCCTGCCGGAGCGCTTGAATATACATTCTGCGCATCCTGCTTGGCAGCACTCTTCCCCTTCAGGCCACCATCAATGGTGTAGGCTTCTATTGCCTCTCCAAGAGTCATTCCATCAACTCTTATTGCAGATGTATCAACCAGTCCGCCCTTTGCAAGCTGCTCCATAATAGCAACCACTCCTCCTGCCCTGTTCACCTCCTGTATATGATATTTCTGGGTATTTGGAGCAACCTTACAGATGCACGGAACCTTGCGTGAGAGAGAGTCAATATCAGCCATTGTAAAGTCGGCCCCAGCCTCTGTTGCAACAGCAAGCAGGTGAAGAACAGTGTTGGTAGATCCTCCCATTGCTATGTCAAGCGACATTGCATTGAGGAATGCCTTTCTTGTAGCAATATTGAGCGGGAGAACACTCTCATCACCATCTTCATAATATTTGTATGCATTGGCCACAATCTGACGCGCAGCTCTCTTGAAGAGCTCGATTCTATTGGCGTGTGTGGCAACAATGGTTCCATTTCCAGGCAGAGAAAGACCTATTGCCTCGGTAAGACAGTTCATTGAGTTTGCAGTAAACATACCGGAACAGCTTCCGCAGGTAGGACACGCTCTCTCCTCAACCTTTGCAACCTCCTCATCGGAGAGGGAAGGATCGGCGGACTTTACCATAGCATCTATAAGGTCAAGCTTCTGCTCGCCCATAACTCCAGCCTCCATAGGACCTCCGGATACAAATATGGTAGGAATATTAAGCCTCATAGCAGCAATGAGCATTCCAGGGGTAACCTTGTCACAATTGCTTATGCATACCAGCGCATCAGCCTTGTGCGCATTGACCATATATTCCACGCTGTCGGCAATAATATCCCTTGAAGGAAGGGAATAAAGCATACCGTCATGTCCCATTGCTATGCCGTCATCAACGGCAATTGTATCAAACTCAGCAGCAAAACATCCCAGCTTCTCAATCTCAGCCTTTACCAACTGGCCAATCTCATGAAGATGCGTATGCCCGGGTGCAAACTGGGTGAATGAATTTGCAATAGCAATAATAGGCTTGCCCATCTGCTCTCTTTTCATACCATTGGCACACCAGAGGGCCCTTGCTCCAGCCATTCTCCTTCCCTCGGTACATACGGCACTTCTCAATTCATGTTTCATATAGAATAGTTTTTGTATCAATAAAAAAGCCCTTCCATTTCACAGGGAAGAGCTCAATACTGCAAAAGTTAAAGAGATATTGACATCACTTCCCTGAGACAGTCTGTAGGACCACTCCTAGAATAATGCTAATGATGACGATACTCTTAACCATATCAGTGAAATAAAGCTTACACTTTTATATTGCTTTTTCGGATGCAAATATACGGCAAAAATATTATGATACAACATTTTTTATGAAAAATTTCAATTGCCTTATTTATGTGGTTTTCTGTACTTTATACACTTATTTAGCAAATAGCATCAAAATATAATCACAAACAATAACAATTCCCGTTTTTCAAAATATATTTCAATAATAGGGGAAATTTGATTACAATTTGTAAATATACTCACTTCAAATTTTAACATTCATAAATTCTCTCCTTGAGAATTTTACAATTTAATAACACTTTACACCCTTGCATTTCAATTCTACACAAATTACATTTGCCAAGTTTTATTTCAAAAAATACTGAAATGAGGTATTACCCCAAGAACTACAAATCGCACCTTGACGAGCTCACAACAGAGAAGGCAATAAGGAAGATAAAGGATGAATTCCAAAACAATCTGGCATTCGAACTCAAACTCAACAGAGTTACTGCACCGCTATTCGTTTTCAGCGGAACAGGACTTAACGATGACCTTAACGGAGTTGAGCGTCCAGTATCTTTTCCAATAAAGGACATTAATGAAAAAAGAGCGGAAATTGTCCATTCTCTGGCAAAATGGAAGCGTTACAAACTTGCAAAGCTAGGCATGCCTGCAGGATTGGGAATATATACCGATATGAACGCTATTCGCGCCGACGAGGAGCTTGACAACCTGCACTCGCTCTATGTTGACCAATGGGACTGGGAAAAATGTATCAACCAGAGCGACAGGACATTGGACTACCTTAAGGATACAGTTCGCCGAATCTATTATTCTATTCGCAGAACAGAGGCTTCAGTCTGCAGCGACTACCCATCACTCAAACCATTCCTTCCGGAAGAGATAACCTTCATTCACTCGGAGGAACTTGAGCAGGAGTATCCTGAACTCACTCCTACAGAGCGTGAAACGACAGCTGCAAAAAAATATGGAGCATTCTTTCTCATTGGCATAGGAGCCCCGCTTCCAATAAGCGGCAAGCCACACGATGGACGCGCGCCTGACTATGACGACTGGTCAACACCTTCTGAATTCGACTCCAACGGCAATGTGCGCTTCAGGGGGTTGAACGGAGACCTTATTGTTTACAACCCTATTCTTGAACGCTGCTTCGAACTCTCATCAATGGGAATCAGGGTAGACAGGAAAGCATTGATGTACCAGCTTGAAGCCAGAGGTGAACTCAAGCGCCTGGAACTTCCATTCCACAAAATGCTTGCAAATGAAGAACTGCCTCTCTCAATAGGAGGTGGAATAGGACAGAGCAGACTCTGCATGCTTTTCCTCCAGAAAGCACATATTGGAGAGATACAAGCCTCAATATGGCCCGATGACATGGTTCAGGAGTGCAGAAAGAACGGAATTTCTCTTCTGTAACTCAGAACAGAATTGAGTATTCCTTTACCCCTTTAAGGCCTGTATATCCCATATATTTTTCAACCACACGACCTGTTAGCACAACCGCCTTACCAATAAGTTCAGGGTGCGAAACCAGGTTCAGATTCTCCCGCGCATTGCTGGAAGAGGGAAGTTCAACGGCAAAACAGTTGTTTCTGTTTCTTTCAGACATTGATGGTGCCAGCAAAAGATTGCTCACAACTGAAAAAGGTGGAGATGTCCTGAAAGTTTTTTCAGTTACATCCCCTCCTATTATATAACCGAACACCTTGATGCCGCTCTGCCCAACCATAGATTTTGCTTCATCTATTGTAACAGCATCATCAGGAACAATGCATCCGGGATTGTACACCTCACTAATCCACTCCCTCACAGTATCCACGTCTATTCTGAACGATGACTTGGTCCCACCGGCAGACCAGTCGAATTGGAATGTTAACATCTGACCTGCATCAACCTGCCGCGAAAATAGAAGAGAATCCCCCGACAAAGGTTTGTTTTCCTCTCCAATCATGGCACTGCCTCTCCTGATATAGAAATTCAGTACTCCAGGAGAGAAGCAGCCAAAGCCGGTCTGACTGCTCGAATAAAAAAGTCCACTGTTACCATAAAACGAAGAGGAGCACCCAAAATTGACCACAGGTTCGAACGTACTGTTGTTCAAGAAGATGCCCCGTCCCTGGAAATGATTCATAAATTCACTGCTGCAGGTTATTTTCACACCGCAATTCATCTGCGAGCAGAGAAGGTCGACGCAAGCATCCTCGCCTCCTTTTATTACCATATCAGACTTTGCCCCAATAACATACTCATTGAAAAGAGGCTTGGAGAACTCTTCAGAAATGATACCAACATTATATGCTCCTCCGCTTACCGTAAAACGCTCAGGCCGGTTGCCATATTTTCCATCATAAACTTTTTCGCCATTTTGTGAATAAACTTTAAGGATGAAGCTGTTCGTATCCAGCCCGAACAGCGACGAGGCCTTTGTACCATTGACATCTTCTCGAAGAGTGACCCGCAGGGAGGCCTCTGCGCCTCCGCCATCTTCCGGCATTTTGGCGCAACTTTCGTAAATGAAAAATGAGAAAACCGCAGTGACATGAAGAAGATATGCCATTGCAACAGAAATAACACCACGAATAAAAGAGATACGTACGCGCATAACAAAATGAATTAATGTTCTGCGCAAACCTAAACAATTGGAAAAACAAATAGCGTTTTCCAACGATTATAAACGATTCTAAATGATTAAAGGTGTGTAAACTTTTTTACACGAATAATTATAGCATAATAGGAGCCTCTGCTATGCATTTGCGAGCGCGATCCTTATCTGAAATAATAGCCTGCGCAAGAGGAATCTTCCAGTCAATTTTCAGAGAAGGATCATTGAGCTGAATTCCGTAATCCGACTCAGGATGGTAGAATTCATCACATTTATATTGAAAAACCGCCGTTTCAGAAAGAACCGAAAAGCCATGTGCAAAGCCTTTTGGAATAAAGAGCTGGCAGTGGTTCTCTTCAGAGAGTTCAACGGAAAAATGCTTGAGATATGTAGGCGAATCCCTTCTCAAATCAAGGGCAACATCAAGAACAGACCCCCTTACGCAACGAACAAGCTTACTCTGGGTGAATGGCGGGAGTTGGAAATGCAGACCTCGCACAACACCATACGAAGACATGCTCTCGTTGTCCTGGACAAATACAACGGAATGCCCAAGGAGAGGAATCGCAACCTTTTCATCGAAGTCCTTCTGCGAAAATGATTCAAAAAAATACCCCCTTGAATCCTTGAACACTTTAGGTTCTATTACCACCAAGCCCTTGATACCAGTCTCTATTATATTCATTTCACTAATTTTTTACAAAAGTAACCACAAAATATCAACATTTAAACTATTTTTGCCCGATACTTCTTTATGCAATACTTATTTATGAAACAGAGTATGAAAATCAACACAGAACTCATTGACTCATTTTACAACGATTTGGATGAGAGATCAAAAGCAGCACTTGATGCAGCCATTGATAAAGTTGTAGCAGCAAAGAAACGTGGAGGAAAACTGGTGGTTGTAACCGGAAGCGGTCCAAACATCCACGAAGGAGTAACAACACTTATTGCCGAACTTATTGAAAAGGGAATAGTTGATGGAGTTACAACAAGTTCTGCCGTAATCAACCATGAAATGGGAGGCACTCTCGATAGAGTGAAAATGTGCAATGCCTCACAGTTCGGATTTGACGAAGAGAAGATGCCACGCGGGAATGTCTTTGAATTTACGGATATGACCGACGAGCAGATTGAAGAGCTCTCAAAGGAGATGATTCTCGACAGGGAACTTCTCGCAAAGAGAAAAGATGCCCAAGGGCACTTTGTCATAAAAGCAGCAGCAAATATGGCTTATCCTATGGGGCTGCGTACAGAGATTCTTGCCGACAGGATTCACTCCATTTGCCGCCAGACAGGCAAGCCTTTTGAGGTTGTGGCAGGCTGGGGATGTGACAGGAGAACAATGCTTGGTGCAGGTGCCGCCAAAGGGGTTCCTGTTCTGGTAACTATTCCGCAATTGGTTGGAGGCGGACATGTTGGAATGGCCGTTGCCGACAGTATCCCTGTTGCACAGCGTTCCCGCAGAATTGCATCACTCATGGCAAGTGCCGATGTAATTCTGGAATCTGCCGTTGCACTTACCCAGGAGATTCACGATGGTCCGTTTGAAACATATACAGGTCACGGAATATGGAGCTGGTGGCAGGGACAGCCCGTATATAGTCTGAAAGAGAAGACTCTCGTAAGATTCGACCTTGACGAAAACCTGCGTAAAGCCCAGGATCTTCAGAAGCAGAGTGCAATGATTCAGGAGGCAATAAACAAAGGTCTTCCAAAGACAAAGCTCTCAAAGATTCCATTCAGAATGGAGATGAGCGCCTTTGCACGTCACGAAGGCAGTCTTCCTGTTATTGGTGACATTGGAATGATATGGCCTGTATTTGCAAAGAGAGTTGCAGACGCCCTTGGCATTAC
>DCHN01000068.1:0-1440 GCA_002315995.1 Bacteroidales bacterium UBA1751
AAGAGACTCTATGATCAGCTTCGCGGCATCCAGGATGGTATCATAGAGGATATCCACGGCTGGAACTATATGCTCTAGCATTATTCTGGCTTTATAAGCTGGTTTTAGACGCAAACGGCCACAAAATCGTACTGATTTGTGGCCGTTTTGTCTCTTCGGAGGTGATTTGGCCACAAAACCACCCTCATTTGTGGCCAAATATTCCTTACCGTCACTTTTTTCTCTATCTTAGCAGATGAAAATGAACTATGTCGGAGTGATTTGTTGGAATACGAATACTGTCTGGTATCATTCATTTGCTCTTTATTTGTTTAAATTAATATCAATTATGTGTCTGATTATTGTCATACTGTTATTTCTTATTTTTTTTCTTTTAATGATGTTTTCGTATTTAATGGAAGCTTTAGGTGGAATTATGGCTATTCTTATAATAGTTCCACTGGCCATTTTATTCTTAGTGATTCTATGGAAGATAATATCGAAAACAGCATTAAGCGGAAAGATATTTTTAAATCGTAAGATTTTTTGTAGACGCATACTTGCGTTGGGCAACCTTTATGGCATACGACTTGATGAAGTAAAATTTGGCTTAGGACAACCGGCTTCCATTGATTTTGTCAATTCTCTATATACTTGGGAGTGTGGAAAATTGATGATTGTATTGCGTTTTAATGAGAATGGTAGATGTTCCTGCGTTCAAGAGGTTAGAAATATACCTTATGTTGAATTCAAGGCTTTGGATGGAATACAAAATGGTATAGAAGAGATGACCATTCAAAATCTTGTAAAAGATTGCAGGAATGAAATCAAATATAAGCGTAACAGACTCAATTTCTGGCTTTTTCTAACCAGTTTAGCAACGGTTGTTGTAGTTATTGTCACTTTGATTGCTTTTATTGTTGGTCCGTTGTATTGTGCAATTGCCACAAAACAAGTTTTGGGATTCAATTTCGGATGGCATGAAATATGGCCTATTATTTTTCCATTTCTTTTGATTCTGTTGCTTTTTTTTATAATAAGAAAGATGCGGCGTCTTCATGGTTTAAAAAAGAGAATACGTGTTCAGGTTATTCGTTCACATTATCCTGATTGCCCTTTTAATGACGATGAAATATTATCTTACTCTTCAAATTGATTTGCGATTATGAGAATAAGATTTTCTGCAAAGGCGTTTCTTTTGACTGCAGGGTTTTGCCTTTTGAGCAGTTATATCATTGCGCAAAGTCCTGTGGGGACTCCAAGCAAGTGGAAGCTTACAAAATCCAACAAGAGTTCCTTTGAGGAGCTTTGGGCTGCTGACTGCCATTATATCAAGGCTAATGAGAGCGGAGATGCGTGGGTTGATGCCCCTGTGTGTGAGAATATGAAGAGGGGTGATTCATGGGTGTTCCATATTCCTGTTGGACGTTCTGTTCGAGATGTTTCTGTAGGTAATGTTTC
>DCHN01000068.1:1539-5861 GCA_002315995.1 Bacteroidales bacterium UBA1751
GGGTTGACTGTTCAGATAATGGTGACACTTTCTATGTGAACTTAAACCTATATATTGGCAATATGGTAAAGAGTGAGAAGAGATTTGCAGTTGAATACTTCGATGGAGGCGTTTGGAAAAGACACCACGAGGTGAAGTGTGTGGGTGGGGCTCACGAGCCGCTTACCATTGTAGAGACAATTCCCTTTGAGAAATGTGATGCTAGTGGACAATTTGAGAAAAAGTCTGCCGGTCAGCTGGAAGATGAGGTTCTTGTGAGACTCACCTGCCTTGATGACAACGAGTGCACACTCAAGATAATGCCGTACGGATATATTGGAGGGTTTGTGGAGTGCACAACTGCTCCTGCACCTAAGGATACTACCAGAATTGGATATGTGGGAAACTCTTTCACTTTCGTGAATACTGGAGATTTCATTCTCAAGGAGCTGGCCTGGTATGAGGGACATTACCTCGATATGAATGTTAGTGTATATCCGGGTGCAAGTTTCAAGACACATCTCTCGCTTACTGGAAGTCTTGATGTCATTTCCGGTGGGGGATATGACTATTTTATTCTTCAAGACCAGAGTGAGCAGGCCAAGTTCTTTGGTAGGGATTCAACAAAGGCAATTTTGGATTACACTAAAACTATCGCAAGTGTAGTAAGATATTTCTCGCCAAAGGCGAAGATAATTTACGAGCAGACATGGGCTTATGCTGCGGAGAATTTCTCCTCAACGGGAAGCTTTGAGGCGTTCGACAATTTTGCCACCAAAGGCGCCGCAGACCTCTCAAAGGCCATTGACGCGCAGGTCTCTCCAATAGCACAGGCCTTTGCAATTGTAAGGTGCGAGCGTATGGATATTGATTTGTACAGCACTGATTTTCACCATCCTTCTGCGTATGGTGCCTATCTGAAGGCCTGTGTGAATTATTTGACCATATTCAAGACTCCATTCACAGAAAAGGCGGGGAGTGCAAACTTTGCCCTTGACCCTCAAATCTGCAGGTATCTCAGGGATGTTGCTCAAAGAGTTGTTATTGGTCTATGAGAGTCTGTGCATGTCTGCGATGGCAGGCTATCCAAATTATAAAAGAGAGTCAGAATCTGCAGATTCTTATTTCTTGTAGATGCAGATCTTGAAGTTGGTTCCTTTGTCAGTGAGGATTCTCTTCATGAAAGGCTCGTCAAGAGCAACACATCCGTAGGTGTAAGGGAGTTTGCCCTTGCCGTGGAGAAAGATTGAGTTGCCAAGAGGATATTTGTGCTCAGGATTGTATCCTATGTGAAGTCCGTAGTTGTAGTCAGGAGTAATCTCAATCATGTGCTCGCCTGCAACCGGGCGTCCTATTTTGCAGGTATCAACTATGTAGTTGTAATATTCACCCTCCTCTTCGCAAGCCCAGATGCTCTCGGTAATGTCAATATATTCGTAGTCTGTTCCCGGATTTGGAAGTATTCCAAACGCCACCCAGCAGTCAAAATCTCCTTCAGGGGTCTTCTTGTCACCATCAACCGTCTTGCCAAGACCGTTCTGACCTATGTCGGCGCTGCCGCTCTCCTGAAGAACCCACTCTCCATTCTCTTTGGTGTAGTAGAAAGCATCTGCCTTGTAGCCATCTCCGCATTTTACCAGAAGTATGCGGTCAACGCTTGAATCATCTTTGTATTTTTCCAGAACCCCGCTCCAGAAGCTGTTGTTTTCATTGCCGCATGCCATAAATCCTAATGTTAAAATTGTAAAAAGAAGAAATTTAAATTTTTTCATATTTTGTTGTTTTTGTTTTCCACTTGTGATAGAAATATCCTAATCCAGTCCGATTTGGAACTTTTTATACCTAAATGCGGCCGAAACGTTATACAAATGTACTATTTACTTTCCTTATTCGGGCCATTTTTTTCAATATTGAAGTATTGAATTGAGAAAAAAGTAATTACATTTGCACTGTTCAAGGCAATGGAATCAAGGAATATTGACATATTCACCATTACAACTGTAACATTCACTACAGTCACTACCACCACCCCGGTGGGGGTATGATTTCTTTGTGCCGGAAGGCCGCCAAGGTTGCGGATACCGGTGTTCGAAAAACTTTCTATTAAATTTATTTTATGTGCGGTTTGCACAACTTGCCGGTCATCTTCTCATGAGCTGATTATTTGTGAGTAGTTGCGTGGCTTGTGAAATTCAGTTAAACGTTTAGGTTAATATAATTATGAAAAGTATAAAGGTATTTGCCCCAGCTTCAATAGCAAATATGGGTTGTGGTTTTGATATAATGGGAATGGCAATGGATGCCGTTGGTGATGTCATTTCTATGGAAATAGAGGATGGAATAGGTCTTGAAATAGATAACAGAAGCGGTGTGGAGCTTCCCGCTGAACTTGAAAGGAATGTGATGACTCCAGCTGTAATGGCACTTCTTGCAGCGTATGGAAAGCCTATGAAGGTGAAAATTATAGTTGAGTCCAAGATCAGGCCTGGAAGTGGAATAGGCTCAAGTGCTGCCTCTTCAGTTGCCGCAGTATTTGCTCTTAATGAGCTGCTTGGAAGGCCATTTGAACCTATGAGACTTGTAGAATTTGCAATGGAGGGTGAGAAACTAACCAGCGGCGGCGTTCCGCATGCCGACAATATTGCGCCTGCTCTTCTTGGAGGAGTCATACTTGTAAGAGGATATGATCCTCTGGATATAGTCAATCTTCCTGTTCCAAAGAAGTTCTTCTGTTCTCTTGTACACCCGGAAATAGTGGTGAATACTCGTATGGCCAGGGAAATTATGCCAAAAGAGATACCTTTGCGTGATGCTGTAGTGCAGTGGGGCAATGTGGGTGGTCTTGTTGCGGGACTGACATTCGGAGACGTGGAACTTGTTGGACGTTCAATGCGTGATGTTGTTGCGGAACCTTTCAGAAAGAGATTCATTCCGGGCTTTGACATACTTAAGGAGAAGGTTATTTCTGCAGGTGCGTTGGCCTTGAATATTTCTGGTTCAGGCCCTGCCTTATTTGCCTTGAGCAGCAGCGAGGAGGTTGCCAATAGGGTTGCACAGATTATGAAGGAGCACTTTGCCATGATGGGTAAGGATTCTGATACATATGTTGGCAGCGTGTCAAACTTCGGTGCAAGAATAATGTAGAGATTGTCAAATATTGTGGAGTCTGCATCTTTTTGGGAGTTGACGTCAGGTAACTTTCAAACAACTGCAGGAATGAAATAATGAAATAAAGGAGGGAATATGAAATGGTACAGCACCAGAGACGCAGAGCGTAAATATCCTTTTACTTTGAAGGAGGCGGCCCTCATGGGGCTGGCTCCCGATGGCGGCCTTTTTATGCCTGAAACTATTCCTCAGGTTGATATGGAGGAGGTGGTAAGGCGTGCGGAGATATCCTTTCCATGTATGGCTTCATATTTGGCGGAACTCTTCTTTGGGGATGATTTCAAGACTTCAACTTCAAGGGCCGTAAACTCCAGTAAGGTCCGGGACTCCGATTATGCAGCTGGTGAAAACTCCGTGTCCGAAGCGGAATGGAGTACTTCATCCGCCTTGTTGGAGGAGGTGTGCAACAAGGCTTTTGACTTCGAGATTCCTTTGGTTGAAATTGCTCCTGGGCTGCGTACGCTGGAACTTTTCCATGGACCTACATTCGCATTCAAGGATGTTGGAGCGCGCTTTATGGGCAGGATGTTCGGAGAGTTGATGCGCTCAGAAGAAATCTGTGTAGAACCGGATGGTGTGTTTGATGGTGGAAAACTTGGAGGAACTGATGGGGGAACTGTTGAAGGAGAGAATGGGAAACAGGGCATCTGGAAGCAATGTGGTACAAATAACAGGGTAGTGGTGCTTACAGCTACCTCTGGAGATACTGGAAGTGCTGTTGCCGGTGGATTTTACGGAGTTGATGGGGTTGAGGTTGTGATTCTTTTTCCGGAGGGCAAGGTCTCTGCATTCCAGAGGGCGCAGATGACAACCCTTGGCGGAAACATACACGCCGTTGAGGTAAATGGAACTTTTGACGATTGTCAGCGCATGGTGAAGGAGTGCTTCTGTGATTCGTTTCTGCGCGCTAAGGTGAATATCACATCTGCCAATTCCATTAATATACTGCGATGGATTCCACAAAGTTTCTACTATTTCTATGCGTGGTGCAAGGGTTGTAGCGCCTCTGTTGGTGTAGCACTGGGTGGCAACGCACCTGTTGGTGTAGCACTGGGTGGCAACGCACCTGTTGGTGGTGCTTCTGGCGGCGGAGATCCTGCTGCCTGTGGTTGTGTATCGAATGGCGGTGGATGCGGTGGCTACGCTCCGGTTGTGGTGGTGCCGAGCGGGAATTT
>DCHN01000081.1 GCA_002315995.1 Bacteroidales bacterium UBA1751
CCAAGCCAAGTGATTTTATATACTCTATTATTGATGCATCGCTGCGGCCTATAAGACGGATATGGAGATTCTTTGCAAACTCCGTGTCCCGGCCAGCCATTTCAGCGAGTATCTGCCATAGAGTGGTTGGATTGCCATTCTCAACCATAAGACCTGTATGGGTTATTTCAAAGAAATCCTTGGCCTTCAGTTGGGCTGGATTGGCGGATGTTCTGAAATCATCCTTATCGTATCCGTTGGTAATGATCTCTATGCGGGTGCGGGTCTTGAGATTGAACTCGTCGAGCATCCTCTTGCTCACCACAATTATGCGGTCGGCCTTGTCAAGTACATTCTGCTCCAGCTTCCTGTGTTTCTCAAGGGAGCGCTTTGTAAGCATCAGATGTTTGAAATAGAACATTCCGGTCCATGGATCCCTGAAGTCAGCCACCCATTTTATACCTGTGTTCATACTCACCTGCTTTGCAATAAGATGCATTGAATGAGGCGGACCGGTGCTTATTATTACATCTACGTGATTCTCCTTGAGCCAGTGGGTAAGATACTCCACCGATGGTTTTATCCAGAGGAAACGCGCATCGGGAATGAAGAGATTGCCTCGAATCCAACGCCCTATCCGCTTGGTGAGCGAATCATCATTTGCATTTGCTATGACCCCGCTTCCAATCTTTGCATCTCTTTTTTGGCCGGTGAAAAACTTGTAAACAGAGTAGGGCTCAACAATAGGAGTCTTGAGAACGATGGTTTCAGGCCTGATATCCTTATCGAGCTTGTTGTCAATGCTCTCTGAGCACGGATTTGAAGGGGTATAGATAATGGGCTCCCATCCATATTTGGGCATGTATTTGGTGAACTTGAGCCACCTCTGCACGCCCGAACCGCCTGTAGGCGGCCAATAGTATGTTATAATAAGAGCCTTTTTCATAACCCCGTTCCTGACAATTTACAAAGATAACTCTTTTTGCCTCTTCTGCTCTTTCCCTACACAGCCACCGGTGCCTTTATTGCAGGGTATGGGTCATATCCTTCAAGGTGAAAATCTTCGTATTTGAAATCGAAGATGCTCTTCTGATCTCCGGTTATGACCATTTTCGGAAGCTGCTTAGGAGTGCGCTCAAGCTGGGTTTTCACCTGGTCAAAGTGGTTCAAATAGATATGGGTGTCGCCAGTGGTGTGAATGAACTCTCCGGGAGTGAGGCCGCAAACTTTCGCTATCATAAGTGTAAAGAGAGCATACGAGGCAATGTTGAAAGGCACGCCAAGGAAGAGGTCCGCACTCCGCTGATAGAGTTGACATGAGAGCTTTCCATCGGCCACATAGAACTGGAAGAGGCTGTGGCATGGCGGTAGGGCCATTTTGTCAACATCAGCAACGTTCCAGGCCGATATCATGAGCCTGCGGCTGTTGGGGTTCTCCTTAAGGTCGCGCATCAGATTGGCAAGCTGGTCTATTTCACCGCCATTTTGGGTTTTCCAGTGACGCCACTGGGCACCATATACTGGACCCAGCTCTCCGTTTGCATCTGCCCACTCATCCCATATTGTAACCCCATGGTCGTTGAGGTATTTGATATTGGTGCTGCCGCTTATGAACCAGAGCAGTTCATAAATAATGGATTTCAGGTGCACCTTCTTTGTGGTGAGAAGCGGGAAGCCTTCACTCAAGTCAAAGCGCATCTGATAACCGAAGATGCTTTTTGTTCCCGTACCGGTTCTGTCGCCCTTAATGGTGCCTTCATCCATAACCCTCTTCAGGAGATCCAAATACTGTTGCATATATGATATTTTAAATATTCCTTTTTGTACTGCGAATTATTTTGTATCCAGTTGGCTTACGTTCCGTCAACGTGCGTCATTTGCTGTTAATGGCAACCACAGGGTCAAGCTTGGCGGCCTGCATTGCCGGAAGAATACCACTTAATACTCCTATTACTGAGGCTATGCCAAGACCCGCCATCATTGATGAGAATGTCATCACTATTTGGTCAGAAGGTATAACCGAGGCAATGACCACCACCAGAAGAACACCTATTACGCCGCCAAGAAGCGAAAGCATCAGCGCCTCGAAAAGGAACTGTGCAAGAATAAAGTGGCGTTTTGCTCCCAGAGCCTTCTGTATTCCTATTATCTTGGTCCTCTCCTTAACCGAGACATACATTATATTTATGATTCCGAATCCTCCAATAAGCAGGGAGAAACTTGCCAGAATCCATCCAACCATATTCAGCGTGCCGAATAGTTCGTCAAGAGCATCTGCAAGGAAGGTGAGCTTGTTAACAGAAAAATCGCTCTTTTCACCAGGAGCTATTCTCCTTATACCTCTGAGCAACATCTTGATTTCAGAGGCCAGCTCGTCAATGGTGGTACCATCTTTTGGAGAGAAGATCATACTCATCTCCGTACTCTTTGGATCTATCATCTGAAGACCGGCCGCAAGAGGAATAATAACCGTATTCCCGAAATCACTTACACGCACAATACTTGACTCATCTTCAGATACAACACCTATTACCTTGAAACTCTGACCTTTTATCTTTATTCTCTTGTCTATTGGATCTTCGCTGCCAAAGAGATGTTCGGCCATTTTTTCACCCACCAGGGCAATAGGAAAGAAACTTTCGCTTTCAAGTCTGCTGAAGAACCTGCCCTTGCTCATCTTCATTGTGGAGATCTCGGACCACTGGTCATTCATACAGAAGATGTCTGAAGTGGAGTTGCCTTTATATTTTGCCGTTCCGTTTATTGAGAAGAATACAACCTTTGCAGAGGCGCCGGTAAGATGCTTCTCCAGGAATTTGAATTCGGAATATAGCAGAGGTTTTCTTTTCAAATAGTCCCACCAGCGAAACTCTCCTCCCCTCATACCATCTTCCTCATCATCTCCTCCACTTGGCCAACGGGATACCTCAACCGAGTTCATGTTCAAACCCTTGAGACCGGTTTTCACATTTGCCTGCAAAGAGTCTATTGCCGTGAATATGGCCACAATACTGAAGATGCCAATGGTAACGCCCAGCAACGAGAGTAATGTCCTGAACTTGTTGGCCTTCAGTTGGTTCAAAGTAAAGGATATGCTCTCATACAGCAACCTGTATGAGATTCTCATACTGTTTACTATGTAATGCATCCGTTTCTTCACACTCTCTCCTCCCAATAATTTGATACCGT
>DCHN01000006.1:0-16702 GCA_002315995.1 Bacteroidales bacterium UBA1751
GAAAGAGATATCGCCGTCAGGATGCAATAGGTACTCCTTACTGCGTAACAGTTGACCACGATTCCCTTACCGATGGATGCGTAACTCTCCGCGACCGCGACACAATGGCGCAGGAGCGTGTTCCAATTGACCAGCTTCACTCAATAGTTGAGAAGAAGGTGAGCATGAGAACCCTGCTGGAGCAGGTGATATAGTATAGTGTTTTGGTTCTGCTTGTGAGGCCGCTCTCTGTGATACTTGGTGTTGTGGTTGTGAGGGATAGATGGCGGCTACTTGCGGAATAAATATTTGTGCGTATATTTGCAATCCCGAAATCCGGGACGGTATTGAGATATGGTGTAATGGTAGCACTACAGATTTTGGTTCTGTCTGTGGAGGTTCGAATCCCCCTATCTCAACTTCCTTGTAAAGGCATCTGATGATGCCTTTTTTTATATTTGTAAAAAATTCGTATGGAGGAGATTTCACAGCAGCAGACGCACGAACGCTATATGAAAATGGCCCTCAAGGAGGCCCAGGACGCGTTTGCCGCTGGTGAGGTGCCCGTAGGTGCCATTATTGTACATCATAGCAGTGCCAGTAGCAGTGCTTGCTTTAACAAAGCCCCACTCGGCGATAGGGTCATTGCCCGTGCCCACAATCTTGTGGAGACACTCCGTGACGCCACCGCACATGCCGAGATGCAGGCCATAACCATTGCATCCGGCACACTTGGCAGCAAATACCTTAATGATTGCACAATTTACGTCACTGTTGAACCATGCCCTATGTGTGCCGCCGCACTCGGATGGTCACAAATAGGAGAGGTGGTCTATGGCGCCACAGATCCAAAGAAGGGGTTCTCTCTCTTTGAACCACATATTGCTCTCTCTTCCCCAACTGTTCCAGAACAAAATATCCAGCAGACAAAACCATCTATAAGGTTCTTGCATCCAAAGACCAACCTAGTATCCGGTATCTGTGCAGACGAAGCCTCTGAGCTTATGAAGAGATTCTTCATCGAAAGAAGATAAGTGGCTTCACTGAAGCTTTTCAATTTCATTTGGGGTTAAACCGGTATGTTTGGATATGAGCTCCATAGCCATACCTGAGTTTTTCAGGGATTTTGCAATTTCCAAGATACCCTCAAGCCTTCCCTCAATTTTTCCCTCTTTTCTACCTGCTTCTCTTCCTTCTTCTCTTCCCTCTGCTCTTCCTTCTTCAAGTCCAGCTTTACGTCCTTCTGCTCTTCCTTCTTCTCTACCCTCTGCACGCCCCTCTTCAACTCCTTCTTCGCGAAAATCTTTCAGAGTCTCCTCGTATTCAAATTCGTTCATAATGGATTTTTTGTATTCGCTCCTGTTGGAACTGTTAAGATAAACGATATCGGCGGCATGAAACATCTTGTCAATGAGGTCGTCCTTAAGTTTCTGCGGACGTTCGTTGAACGATGCCATCTTTTTCATGGCTACAGAAAATTTGTTCAGGAAAGAGTCATTGCCTTTGAGTTCATCCTCACTTGAAGCAAATTTAGGAAGTTCAATGAAGATTTGCAAAATCTTATTATTCAGCACTGTTGTTTTTTCAGCGTCAAGATCGCACAAGGCCAGACGCACAGGGGCATGATTCACTTTAGGGAAGAGTTTTTCTCCAGTTATAGCAATAAGATACGTCTTCTGCACTCTGTAATCCCTTGTTCTTGAAAAAGAAAAATTTTCAAGAATTGAGGCAGATGTATAAACGAGTGCTCTGTCAACGAATGACGTTTTGGCCCAGTTCTGCATCTCCACAATTACTCTTGAGCCATCCTTGCACTTGCAATAGACATCAAAACTCATTCTACGCACACTTCCCACCGGTAGAAGCAGTTCGCGGTTAAGATACTCCAGATCCTCTATCTGGCAGTCATCAATAATTCTGTTGAGCAGACCAATAAGAAGGTCTTTGTTGGTTTCGGAGCCGAAAAGATATTTGAAGCCCCAATCGGAGGTAGGGATAATGTATCTCTGCCTCTCATCATAGATAATACGTTCCATAATAACAGGAATTAAAAGTTAATTACACCCATGCACAACGTGCGCACAGGTTTGGTTACAATTAATGCCCTGAAATCATGGACTCGGTCAACGGCATCGTTCAAAGGTATACATCCTCCAAACGTAAATAATCTGGGCTCCCCGCAACCGGGTAGAAACAACTCAGCCTATGACCTCAACATCCACAAGAACGAATAGTGCAAATATAACTACCCATCCGCATTGTTGCAAATGAACCCTCCAGCAAGCATTGTTCAGGTAACACTGTTGTTTTACAAATGGCCAGATATGGCTCAAGATGGTCGTAGCAATAAGATTTTTACAATAAACACCAGTGGGTCTATCATTAATTGAGATTTTATTCCTATCTTCACAATCGATATAGCATAATATCACAAAACATAATAGACGAAAGTGTTTTTCGCCTGTCCCGCTCGAAAATCCGGACAATTTTCAAAAACCAAGGGATTCGGTCGTAAACACTCCGCCTGCCTCAGGATTATGAGACAGGTGGTCTCTTTTGGCCACCATGTACTTCATACCGAGCGGGTGTGGAGTACATTTACAACCTTCTTGGTTTTCCCTCTGTCCGGAGGGCTCGAGCGAAGATTGTGAAAACGGCTCCACACCTTTTTTATGGCCAAACTCACCCAGCTCTCAAGATTCGGCAGAATCATCAACCGCTTGAGCGGGCTTCAGGAGTATGTCTCTTCTGACGAGCTTCTTGCATCAATGCGCGGAATCATGCTGGAGGAGCAGGCCTACACAATAAGAACCCTTCAAAGGGACATCAACACCATTGCCGAAATCTTCGGAATTGAAATAGAGAACAAAAGAGGGCGCGGATATCACATCGTAAACCGCTCACCGGAGCTCGGCCGCTTTGCAGGATTGCTTTCCGACTACGAGATTCTCAGCAATATGAAGGAGTATCCGGGGGTGCATGAATATATTGTTCCTGAGCACCGCCAGCAAATCTTCACCATTGAAATCAAGGATGTGCTGCTCTCAATTTCACACAGAAATGAGATCACCTTCACCTACACCTCGCCGCGCCAGGAAGGAGAAGTGAAGCAATACAGGGCGCAACCATACTTCATAAAGCAGTCACAGGGCAAATGGTACCTTTTTGCGCTTGTGAATGACTCCATGCGCAGCTTTGAACTCGGCCGCTTCGAATCCTTCAAAATACTGGAAAGCACTTTCGATAGGGATTCTTCCATTACCCTCGACACGCCCTTCAAGAACGAATGAAGACAAGGGTTATTTTTGCCTAAGCGGTGCATCAAAGTGTACCGCTTAGGCAAAAAATGTGTAATGGGGGTTGCTTACCATTTTCATTTTATGACATAATGTCAGTTAGGGCGGTGCCAATATTGTTGGCACTGCTTTTGCTTTTGTTGTGGTGGCTTCGGGGTTGAGGTTGGCATTTTGGAGAGAAGTAGAAACCAAAAGAAAATAACAACTTAAAAAATAAAACATAAAACATTATGATGACAATTAGACCATTGGCAGACAGAGTGTTGGTTGAGCCTAAGGAGGCTGAGACCAAGACAGCAAGCGGATTGTACATTCCGGACAATGCAAAGGAGAAACCACAGGAGGGTGTTATTCTTGCAACAGGTAACGGTAAGAAAGATGAGCCTATGGAGCTCAAGGCCGGTGACAAGGTTCTTTATGGCAAATATTCAGGAACCGAGATTCACTATGAGGGCAAGACATATCTTATGATGCGTCAGAGCGATGTTATGGCTGTTATCGCATAATTAATTCAACAACTATCGCAGTAAAAAAAGAAAAAAATTATGGCAAAAGAGATAAAATTCAATATGGATGCCCGCGCTCTCATGAAGGAGGGTGCTGATGCATTGGCAAATGCGGTTAAGGTTACACTTGGTCCTAAGGGCCGCAATGTTGTAATTGACAAGAAGTTCGGTGCTCCTCAGATTACAAAGGACGGTGTTACCGTTGCAAAGGAGATAGAGCTTGAGGACAGATTCCAGAACATGGGTGCTCAGTTGGTTAAGGAGGTTGCTTCAAAGACCAACGATCAGGCAGGTGATGGTACAACAACCGCTACCGTTCTTGCACAGGCAATTATTAACGTTGGTATAAAGAATGTTACCGCAGGTGCAAATCCTACAGGTTTGAAGAGGGGTATTGACAAGGCTGTTGAGGCTGTTGTAGCAAACCTCAAGGAGCAGAGCCAGGAGGTTGGTAACGACTACTCAAAGATTGAGCAGGTAGGTACAATCTCAGCAAACAACGATGCTTTCATTGGAAAACTCATTGCAGATGCCATGAGCAAGGTTAAGAAAGAGGGCGTAATTACAGTTGAGGAGGCAAAGGGCACAAACACCGAGGTTAAGGTTGTTGAGGGTATGCAGTTTGACCGTGGTTACATCTCTCCATACTTCATGACAAATCCAGACAAGATGGAGGCTGTTTTGGATACACCTAAGATTCTCATCACTGACAAGAAGATCTCTGCAATGAAGGACCTTCTCCCAGTTCTCGAGCCAATTGCAAGAGAGGGCAAGAGCCTGCTCATCATTGCCGAGGATGTAGAGGGCGAGGCACTTACCACATTGGTTGTAAACCGTTTGAGAGGTACACTCAAGATAGCTGCAGTTAAGGCTCCTGGTTATGGCGACCGCCGCAAGGAGATGCTTCAGGATATTGCTACCCTTACAGGTGGTATTGTAGTAAGCGAGGAGAGAGGATTCACCCTTGAGAACATGACTCCAGATATGCTTGGTAGCGCTGAGAAGGTTACAATTGACAAGGACAACACCACAATTGTAAACGGCGCAGGAGAGAAGGCTGCCATTGACGACAGAGCCGCTCAGATCAAGAAGCAGATTTCTACCACAACTTCAGACTATGACAAGGAGAAACTCCAGGAGAGACTTGCCAAGTTGGCAGGCGGTGTAGCAGTTCTCTATGTTGGTGCTGCTTCAGAGGTTGAGATGAAGGAGAAGAAAGATAGGGTTGACGATGCATTGAGCGCAACACGTGCTGCTGTTGAAGAGGGTATTGTTCCTGGTGGTGGAGTTGCATACGTAAGGGCAATTGCCGCTTTGAAGAAGGTTAAGGCAGAGAACGAGGATGAGCAGACAGGTATCAACATAATTGCGCGCGCAATTGAGGAGCCTTTGAGAATGATAGCAGAGAATGCAGGCGTTGAGGGCAGCGTAGTTATTCAGAAGGTTAAGGAGGGCAAGGCTGACTTCGGTTACAATGCCCGTACAGACAAATATGAGAACATGTTTGCTGCAGGTGTGATTGATCCTACCAAGGTTACCAGAGTTGCTCTTCAGAATGCAGCTTCAGTTGCTGGAATGTTCCTTACAACCGAGTGCATGATTGCAGACAAGAAGGAGGAGAATCCTGCTCCTGCAATGCCAATGGGTGGCGCCGGAATGGGCGGCATGATGTAATAGAATATGGAAGAGAACAATGCGCCAAAGCGCACGGAAATAGCTGAAATTGGCAGAAGGGAGCTCATTGCAAAGCTCTTTGAGGGAACCGGATATACCAATTGCCGCCAGCTGGAGACAGGGGGGGCGGATGGTATGAGGTTCTTCACCAACAGTGCCACTTTTCTGGAGGGTGTTGACTTTGATTTGGTTTACACTCCACTTAAGCACCTTGGTTACAAATGTGTACTCGGAGCCATTGGACCGCTCTATGCGTCAATGTGCCACATTCAGGGTGTAATAATCAAGATGGCAATCTCGCAGCGTTTCTGTGCCGAGGACATTGTCCTTTTCTTTACAGGGGTTGTTGCCGCAGCAAGGGAACACTCAATAAAGCAGTTGGGATTCGATCTGGTGCCAAGCCAAACCGGCATGAACATAAGCGTCAGTGCAACAGGTTGTGCCAGCCATTTCGGAGAGGCACCTGACAAGAACTCTCTGCTCTGCCTTACCGGCAACCTTGGTGCGGCCTTCATGGGCCTGCACGTTCTGGAGAGGGAGAAGGTGGCCTTCAACAAGGTGTCGGCCGAGAAGGTTAAGGATTATGTGCAGCCGGATTTGAGCAAGTACAAATATGTGCTGAGCCAATACCTGCAGCCTGAAATTAACCCAAAGAGCGTTGAGCAGTTTGAACAGGCCTCTCTCATACCTTGCGATGGCCGATTCATAACAAAAGGACTTGCCGAGGCTGTTCTGAGCCTCTGCTCGCAGTGGAACTTCGGAGCCCGCATCTATCTCGACAAGATACCTATTGCCGCCCAGACATTTGAAATGGCTGAGGAGATAAACATGGAGGCCACAACAGCTGCGCTCAACGGTGGTGACGACTATAAGTTCCTCTTTGTAATTCCACTGAGTGAGCATGACCGTTTCCGCAAGGAGTTCCCCAATGTTGACATCATAGGGCACTTCACAGATGCTGAGGCTGGTGCAGCGCTGGTTACCCCTGAAGGTAATATCATTGAAATAAAAACTCTGTAAGTTTTTGGATATGTTTTGGAACTGTTCTCCGTAAGGGGAACAGTTCCTTCTTTATAAAATTACTTCTTGAATTACAGGAATTTATTATCTTTGCAGCGTTAACCAATTAATTGATTTATTTTGGAACCTCCCAGTAGCGTACCGCTGGTTTATTTAGGCATCTGCCTTATTTTTCTTCTAATTTGTTCTGCGCTCATTTCGGGCAGTGAAACATCATTCTTCTCCCTTGGACCAAAGGACTTGGACAAGTTGAAGAGGAGCAATGACAAGCGCAGCGCTTCGGTTCTTCACTTGCTCTCAAAGCCGAACTACCTGCTTGGAACAATTCTTCAGGTGAACAACACGGTGAACATTCTCATTGTGCTCATCTGTTCCACCATCATATCCAAACTCTTTCCAGGCCTTAGCGGGAACATTGTGCTGGATTTTCTGGTGAATACAGTGCTTGTTACCTACATTCTTGTGCTATTCGGCGAGATTCTGCCAAAGATAATTGCAAACCATATTCCGCTGGCTTTTGCAAAGATGATGAGCGGGGCCATTCAATTCATACAGCCGGTGACCAAGCCGTTCACATATCTTATGACAAGATTTACCAACAGGTTCACCGATGATGCCTCTTCAAAGGGAGACATAACGCTTGAAGATCTGGAAAAGGCGGTTGATCTGGCAGGAGGCTCCGTAAGTCAGGAGAAGAAGATTCTCAAGGGAATAGTGAAGCTCCCTTCAATGGAGGTTACCAAGGTTATGCAGCCAAGGGTTGATGTGGTGGCTCTTGATATAGAACTCTCCAACAAGGAGGTGGTTGACAAGGTAATAGAGTGCGGCTATTCAAGGTTGCCGGTATATGGTGAGGACCTCGATGACATCAGGGGCTTTCTCTTCATTAAGGATCTGCTGCCATATATTCAGGATTCAACCATTGAATTCAGGTGGCAGGACTACATAAGGGAGGCATACTATGTTCCCGAGAGCAAGAAGATAAACGATTTGCTTGAGGAGTTCAGGGCAAAGAGGATGCATCTGGCAATTGTGGTTGACGAATATGGAGGAACAGACGGAATAGTGACGCTTGAAGATATTCTTGAAGAGATTGTAGGTGAAATTGAAGACGAGAGCGACATTGATGACGAGATGTCGGATGGGAGAAAGTTGAAAGGTTAGAAAAAGTTGAAAGGTTAGAAAGAGTTGGAAGGGGTATAAAAGAGTTGAGAAGGGAAGAAAAATAGAAATCATTGAAGTTTATATATGGGACTTTATTTTAGAAGAGAACTTGAAAACGGCGCTGAAATAGCGGTATGGCAGGTGGTGGAGAGCGAGCAGGAGCTGCTTGACATTATTTCCATTCCAAGGGATGAGCTTGAGGAGGTTTTCATGTACAAGAGCGAAGTCAGACGCAAGGAGAAGCTTGCGGTTCGGGCATTGTTGAACACAGTTTTTGATGACAAGGTGTATCTGGGGCACCACGATAACGGAAGCCCGTTCATACAGAACAACCTTACCCACATAAGCATCTCCCATTCGGGGAAGTATGTGGCTATAATCACCCACCCTACAGAGGATGTGGGCATTGACATTGACTCGCTCGAGCGTGACTACTCTGCCGTTGAGAAGATGGCGCTCTCCGAAGATGAGATTGATGACCTGGGTTCAAAGAACCGCAACACCCAGCTTGCCATTTACTGGTGCGCCAAGGAGGCCCTCTACAAGAGAATGAGCCAGAATGGTGTTGATTTTGCCAAACAAATGGAGATAGACAAATTCAACCCGAAGGAGGAGGGTGAGATTGATGCCACATTCATTGATCGTGACGGCCAGGAGGAGGAGTTCGAGATGGCATATGAGATTTTTGACAACTACGTCATGGTCTGGATGGTTGACTAGCTTGTGGAACAACCTTTATGGTTAATGGTGGCAGATGATTATTGAAGGAATCTTAGAATTATATAAATTTGCCCGTTAAAATTGAATAACATATGCAATGGCCAACGGAAGAGCCGTTGCAGCAAACAATATATTTGAATGAAGAATTTTGTAGAAGAGCTTACCTGGAGAGGCATGATTCACACAATGATGCCGGGAACAGAGGAGCAATTGATGAAGGAGCCTACAGCCGCATACGTAGGAATTGATCCCACAGCTGATTCACTGCATATCGGACATCTTGTAAGCATTATGATGCTCAAGCATTTCCAGAATTGCGGACACAAACCATACGCACTTATTGGAGGAGCTACAGGAATGATTGGAGACCCTTCAATGAAGAATGCCGAGAGAAACCTTCTCAGCCTTGAGACCCTGCGTCATAACCAGGAGTGCATCAAAAAGCAGCTCAGCCGCTTCCTTGATTTTGACAGTGACAAGGAGAATGCAGCCGTTCTGGTAAACAACTATGACTGGATGAAGGATTATGGATTCCTTGATTTCATAAGAGATATTGGAAAGCACATCACAGTGAACTACATGATGGCAAAGGACAGCGTTCAGAAGCGTTTGAGCGGTGAGGCGCGCGAAGGTCTTTCATTCACTGAGTTCAGCTATCAGTTGCTTCAGGGATATGATTTCCTCTACCTTAACAAGCACAACAACTGCAAACTTCAGATGGGCGGTTCTGACCAGTGGGGAAACATCACTACAGGAACAGAACTTATAAGGAGAATTACCGGCAACGAAGCTTACGCGCTGACCTGCCCTCTCATTACCAAGGCAGATGGAGGAAAGTTTGGAAAGACCGAGAAGGGAAATGTATGGCTCGACGCCAACTACACCTCTCCATACACATTCTACCAGTTCTGGATGAATGTAAGCGACGAGGATGCTCAAAAGTATATAAAGATATTCACAATGCTTGACAAGCAGACCATTGATGCAGCCGTTGAGGCACATCTGGCAGAACCTCACAAGCGTGAACTCCAGAAGCTTCTTGCAAAGGAGATTACCATTATGGTTCATGGTCAGGAGGAGTGGGAGAAGGCCGTTGAGGCAAGCGGAATACTCTTTGGCAACTCAACACAGGAGGCTCTCAAGAAGCTGGACGAGAAGACATTCCTTGCAGTGTTCGACGGAGTTCCTCAGTACGAGCTTCCAGCAGACAAACTTGGAACCAACATTCTTGATCTTCTTGCGGTTGACACCAACATATTCCCTTCAAAGGGTGAGTGCAGAAAGATGGTTGCGGCAAACGGTTTGAGCATAAACAAGGAGAAGTTCACAGATGCCAACGGAGTTCTTGGTGAGGACAAATTGATAAACGGGAAATATATCCTTGTTCAGAAGGGCAAAAAGAACTACTTCATTCTCAAGTTCAACTGATATGGAAGAAGGAAGCACAAGATTGCTCAAAATAGGCAAGGAGCTTCAGAGGACTCTGGCTGAAATAATAAGGCGTAAGGGCATGGCCGTTTATGATGGAGCCATGATTACAGTGAGTGAGGTTCGGGTGAGCCCTGACCTCTCTTTTGCCAAGGTATATGTGAGCATCTTCCCATCTGCAAAGCAGCAGAAGGTTATGGAAATGCTTGCCGAGCAGACCAAGGCTCTCAGGGGTGAGATGGGAAGAGAAATGGCAAAACAGCTCAGAATAATACCTGAAATAGTGTTCTGTCTCGATACCACTCTTGATTATGTGGAGCACATTGATTCACTGCTGAGCAGCAAGTGAGAATATGAATGTACCATTGCACATAGCCTGGAGATACCTCTTTGCAAAGAAGAACCACAACGTCATAAACATAATCTCTGTTATAAGCGCTGTGGGAATCTGCATTGGGGCTATGGCTCTTGTTGTCATACTCTCGGTGTACAATGGGTTCGATGGAATAATACAGCAGTTCTATACCCAGCATCAGGCTTCATACCTTGTTGAGCCAAAGAGGGGAAAGTCGTTTGAACTTGACGCAAGGAAGGTGCAGATGCTCAGGCTTCTCCAGGACAGATATTCCACCAGCAATGGCGATGTCTATGTTGCAAGGAGTGTGAATGAGAGGGTATTCATACAGTACAACGGCCGCCAGAGAATAGCAACCGCCATAGGTATTGATACGCTTTTCGGCAAAAAGAGCTCCCTCATAGATGTTCTCATTGACGGGAAGTTCCTTACAAGGTTCGGAGAGGTGCCAACAGCCGTAGTAACCAGAAACCTGGGTGCCTCAATGGGAATCAACCCTGCATTCAACAACCCTATTGAGCTCTATTATCCAAGCAGGAGCTCTTCAATTTCACTTATAAATCCTCTCTCCTCGCTCAATATGGAGAGGGTCTATCCGGAAGGTATCATAAAGGATGTTACCGGTTACGATTCTGACATAATTTTCGTTGACATTCCTTTGCTGCAGTCTCTTATTGAGTATGAGCCGCTGGAGTATTCGAATGTGCAGATATATGCAATGGGCAATATCTTTCTTGATGAGGTTGGCGGGCGTTTGAAGGAGATATTTCCGGATGAGGAGTTCTCGGTAATGGATGTGTATGGGCAGAATGAGGTGCTCTTCAAGATGATGAATATGGAGAAGGGAATGGTTTATCTCATACTCTTCTTTGTCATTTTCATTGTTGCAATAAATATTTTGAGCTCCCTCTCAATGCTAATTCTGGAGAAGAGGGGGGAGATGACCACCTTCCGTTCAATGGGAATGACGGAGAGGGGTATAAAGAGAATATTCACTTTGCAGGGTATTCTCATTTCAATATTCGGAGCGCTTGTTGGCATTGTTCTTGGAATAATTCTATGTATTATGCAGGAGAAGCTGCATCTCATAGCGCTCCCGGGAAACTACCTTACACCGTGGTATCCGGTTCAAATAAGAATCAAGGATATCATTGTTGTATTTTTAGGTGTCTGTGCAATAGGCACTGCAATATCTTCATCCATAAGAACGGGTGATTGAGAGTTATGCTAATATTATGAAGCAGGAAGATTTGAAGAAAAGCAACAGGACAATAGAGGAGATATACTCTTCGGAGTATAAGGAGGGTTTTGTTACCGATATTGAGCAGGAGTTTATTCCAAAGGGGCTCTCGGAGGATATAATCAGATTGATTTCACACAAGAAGGAGGAGCCGCAGTGGCTTCTTGATTTCCGTCTTGAGGCCTTCAGGAAGTGGCAGAAGATGAAGATGCCCTCTTGGGGTCATCTGAATATTCCGGAAATAGATTATCAGGATATCATATACTATGCTGCTCCCTCCAAAAAGCCGGCGGTGAACGAAGATGGCAGCAAAAAGGAGATTGATCCTGAGCTTGCGCGAACATTCGACAAACTTGGCATTCCTCTTCACGAGCGTGATATTCTTGCCGGTGTTGCGGTTGATGCGGTTTTCGATTCGGTTTCGGTGAAAACCACATTCAGGGAGGCCCTGAATGAAAAGGGTATAATATTCTGCTCATTCTCGGAGGCGGTGAAGGAGCATCCCGAGCTGGTAAAGAAATATCTCGCTTCGGTTGTGCCTTCGGGAGACAACTTCTTCAGCGCACTGAACAGCGCCGTATTCTCCGATGGCTCGTTTGTATATATTCCAAAGGGGGTGAAGTGCCCTATGGAACTATCGTCATACTTCAGAATAAATGCAAAAGGCACAGGTCAGTTCGAGAGAACGCTCATTGTTGCCGACGAGGGTTCGTATGTGAGCTATCTTGAGGGGTGCACTGCTCCTCAGAGAGACGAGAACCAGCTGCATGCGGCAGTTGTTGAAATTGTCATTGAGAAGGATGCCACAGTCAAGTACTCAACCGTGCAGAACTGGTATCCGGGAGACAAGGATGGCAAGGGTGGAATCTACAACTTCGTAACCAAGAGGGGAATCTGCAAGGGTAGTGGCAGCAAACTATTCTGGGCTCAGGTCGAGAGCGGAAGCGCCATTACCTGGAAGTATCCCAGCACAATTCTCAAGGGAGACAATACAGTATCGGAGTTCTACTCTGTGGCTATAACAAACAACTATCAGCAGGCCGATACCGGAACAAAGATGATTCATATTGGCAAAAACAGCCGCAGCCGTATTGTGAGCAAGGGTATTTCGGCAGGTAGGAGTCAAAACAGCTATCGCGGGTTGGTGAAAGTTTTACCGGGTGCAGAAGGGGTTGTCAATTTTTCACAATGCGACAGCCTGCTCATAGGTGACAAGTGCGGCGCACATACATTCCCCTATATAGATTGCGCCAATCCCGATGCAGTGCTTGAGCACGAGGCAACCACATCTAAGATAAGCGAGGACCAGCTCTTCTATTGTCAGCAGAGGGGAATAAAAGCAGAGGATGCTGTGGGCCTCATAGTGAACGGCTATGCCAAAGAGGTGCTTGGAAAGCTCCCTATGGAGTTTGCAGTGGAGGCGCAGAAACTTCTATCGCTCTCGTTGGAGGGAAGCATAGGGTAGAGTCAGAATCTGCAACGGCCGCGGCGGCGTGTGGAAAAAGAGAAATTAACTGGAAAATAGAGAAAATATATAATGGGAACAATACTTGAAATCAACAATCTTCACGCAAGACTTAAGGAGGGACGTGAAATTCTCAAGGGAATAAACCTTACTGTGAATGAGGGTGAGGTGCATGCCATAATGGGTCCGAATGGTTCAGGAAAAAGTACACTATCGGCCGTGTTGGCAGGCAGAGATACATTTGAGGTTACAGAGGGTGAGGTCACTTTTATGGGTGAGAACCTGTTGGAGATGTCTCCGGAGCAGAGGTCATGGGCCGGTGTCTTCCTGGGATTCCAGTATCCGGTTGAGATACCGGGTGTAACCAACACCAACTTCATGAAGGCTGCCGTGAACGAACACCGCAAGCAGAAGGGATTGCCTGAACTCAATGCCGCACAGTTCCTCAAGATGATGAAGGAGAAGATGGCCATTGTTCAGATGAACTCTTCATTCTCTTCACGTGGAGTGAATGTGGGATTCAGCGGCGGAGAGAAGAAGAGGAACGAGATTTTCCAAATGGCAATGCTCTCTCCCAAACTTGCCATTCTTGATGAGACCGACAGCGGTCTGGACGTTGATGCCCTCAGAATAGTGGGGAACGGAGTAACTGCACTCAAGAGCCCGGAGAACGCATCTCTGGTAATTACACACTACCAGAGGCTGCTTGACTATATTGTTCCTGATGTGATACATGTTCTTTATGATGGCAGAATAATAAAGACGGCCGGAAAGGAACTGGCGCTTGAAATAGAGGAGAAGGGATACGATTGGATAATAAATGCCTGACTTTGATTCCAGGCCAGAATTGAGAAGGAACAATGGACAGAAAAGTTGAATATATAATTCAGGAGGCAGGGCAGGGGAACTTCGTATTCCATCTCTCCAAAGGGGAGAGCCGTGAGGTGGTTCTTTTCCAGAACAGGAGCTGCAGTGCAAACTTTGACATTGAGCTTGGCGAGGGCGCTGTTTTCGATTTTTATATCGTGTCACTTGCCTGCAGTGGAAAAGAAGCAGGCATGGGCAAAGATGTTGCAGCTCCCGGCAACAGGGCATCTGCAGCGGAGTTGGAGCCGAAGAGCATAAGTAATCTTTTCAATGTGAATCTGAATCACAAGGATGCCGCATGCTCTCTCAATGGAGTCTATCTTGTTGATGGTGCCAGCAAGGTGACCAACAGGGTTGAGATGAATCACAATGAAGGTCACTGTTTGAGCAACCAGCTCTTCAGGGGCATACTTTGGGATAGCGCACGTTCCAATTTTGAGGGCAGGATATATGTGGCTCCTGATGCACAGAAGACACAGGCTTACCAGGCCAACAACAATATGGTTGAATCATCCCTTGCAAAGGCGCACACACAGCCTCATCTTGAGATCTATGCAGATGATGTGAAGTGCAGCCACGGAGCTACCGTTGGCAACAAGGAGAGCGGCGAACTCTTCTATATGCAGAGTAGGGGAATCTCTCTTGAAAAGGCCAAGGTAATGCTAAAGCAGGCCTTTGTTCTTGGTGTTCTTGAAAAGATAACAGATTTGGAACTAAAAGAGCAGCTTTCGCAGACAATTCTTGACTCTCTAAGGTAAAATATCCGACTGAAGGCACTACCGGTGCGTGTTGATTTCTTTGTTAATAACTTGGGTTTTTCAATCCTTTCATTTAGCGTTTATTTAAAATAACTTGCATACCGCTTTCCCCTTTTCAAAAAAGGGGATACATAGAGTATAGCACTGTTTTATAAATACTTACTATGAAACCGAACACGAAAACCTACACATTTGACGAGGCTTTTACCAAAAGCGGCGAATATTTCAAAGGGGATGAACTTGCTGCCTCAGTCTGGATCAACAAGTATGCAATGAAGGACTCATTCGGCTCGCTCTACGAGGCTTGTCCTGATGACATGCATTGGAGACTTGCATCTGAGTTTGCAAGAATGGAGAAAAGGTACCCTAATCCTATGAGCGAGGAGGAGATTTTCGATTTGCTCAAGGATTTCAAATATATCATCCCGCAGGGAGGGCCAATGACTGGTATAGGCAATGACTATCAGGTGGCTTCCCTCTCGAACTGTTTCGTAATAGGTAACGACGGCAATTCCGACTCCTACGGAGGAATCATGAAGATTGACGAGGAGCAGGTGCAGCTTATGAAGAGGCGTGGAGGTGTAGGCCATGACCTTTCGCATATCCGTCCAGCTGGCAGTCCGGTACTCAACAGTGCTCTTACTTCAACAGGTGTTGTTCCTTTCATGCAGCGCTATTCAAACTCCACCAGGGAGGTTGCCCAGGATGGAAGACGCGGAGCGCTGATGCTCTCCATATCAATAAAGCATCCCGATTCAGAGAGCTTCATTGATGCCAAAATGGAGCAGGGCAAAGTAACAGGCGCCAACGTTTCCGTTAAAATAGATGATGAGTTCATGCGTGCTGCGCTCAGCGGAGCAAAGTATGTTCAGCAATATCCTATTGCAGCAGAGAATCCTAAATACAGGAAGGAGATAGATGCTTCCTCACTCTGGAAGAAAATCATTCACAATGCGTGGAAGAGCGCTGAGCCGGGAGTCCTCTTCTGGGATACCGTTCTCAGAGAGTCTGTAGCTGACTGCTACGCAGATTTGGGATATAAAACTGTAAGTACCAACCCTTGTGGTGAGATTCCTCTCTGCCCATATGATTCGTGCCGCCTCATTGCAATGAATCTCTACTCATACGTTGACAAACCATTTACAAAGGAGGCGTCGTTCAACTTCAATCTCTTCAGGGAGCATGTGCGTAAGGCAATGCGTCTTATGGATGACCTCATTGAACTTGAAATGGAGAAGATTGAGGCCATTCTTGCAAAAATAAAGAGCGACCCTGAGGGAGAAAACATAAAGAGAACGGAGATTGAACTCTGGGAGAAGATAAAGGTTAAGTCACTTGGCGGAAGAAGGACCGGTCTTGGAATTACAGCTGAGGGTGATATGCTTGCAGCTTTGGGATATGTATATGGTTCCGACAAGGCAATTGCCTTTGCGGTTGAGGTTCAGAAGACCCTTGCAGTAAACGCATACGCGTCATCTGTTACAATGGCAAAGGAGAGAGGCGCCTTCCCTATATACGACAGTGAGAGGGAGAAGGATAATCCTATGATTGACAGAATACGTGAGGCCGATCCTGAACTCTACAAGGAGATGGTGAAGGTGGGCAGAAGAAATATCTCAATGCTTACCATTGCTCCTACCGGAACAGCCAGCATCATGACCCAGACCACATCTGGCATTGAGCCTGTATTCCTTCCATACTACAAGAGAAGAAGAAAGGTAAATCCTAACGACAAGAATGTCAACATTACCATAAAGGATGAGGTGGGCGACTGTTTTGAGGAGTTCTTCGTCTTCCACCACAAGTTCGTTGACTGGTGTGCAATTGCAAAGAAGATTACTATTGACCAGCTTAAGGGAATGAGCGTTGAGCAGTTGGATGAGTTGGTAAAGGAGTCTCCATACAACAAGTCAACTGCTGCCGATATTGACTGGGTTGCCAAGGTTAAGATGCAGGGCGGTATTCAGAAGTGGGTTGACCACTCAATAAGTGTTACCGTGAACCTTCCTAAGGATGTTACCGAGGAACTTGTTGCCGAGGTTTACAAGACCGCCTGGGAGGTTGGTTGCAAAGGAGTTACAGTATATCGTGACGGCTCAAGAACAGGAGTGCTCGTATCTGCAAAGGATGACAAGAAACCAACCATTACACAGAAGAAGCGTCCTAAATCGCTTGAAGCCGATGTCATAAGATTCCTCAACGGAAAGGAGCACTGGATAGCTCTTGTAGG
>DCHN01000006.1:16869-35293 GCA_002315995.1 Bacteroidales bacterium UBA1751
GGCTATACAAACATTGTTGGCGGTATTTCACACATGTTCAACAAAGAGTACTGGAACTATGCAAAACTTATTTCAGGTGTGCTCAGGCACGGAATGCCTATTGTTGACGTGCTTAACCTCATAAACGGGCTTTCACTTGATTCCGATGCCATAAATACCTGGAAGAATGGTGTGGAGCGCTCTCTGAAGAAGTACATTCCAGACGGCACAAAGGATGAAACAGGAAGAACCTGTCCTAAGTGCGGAGGAGATGACCTCATATATCAGGAGGGTTGCCTTGTTTGCCGTAACTGCGGATACAGCAAGTGCGGTTGATGAATTGATATGATTTTATACCCATACGCAAAGATTAACATAGGTCTGGAGGTGGTGTGCAGACGCCCCGACGGGTATCATGACCTCCAGACCCTTTTCTACCCCCTCTCCAAAGTGGGGGTTTCTTCGTTTGAATCACACCTGCAGGTGCAGGGGCTTCAGGCCGGATGCTATGACATTCTTGAGGTAGTTCCTTCAAAAGAGCTCAAGATGAACCTCTATGGCCTTACATACCCCGGTGAACCGCTGGACAATATCTGCATCAAGGCCTGGCAGCTCATAAAGCAGGATTATCCGGATCTTCAGCCCGTGGAGATATCGCTCTTCAAGAGAGTTCCCGTGGGTGCCGGGCTGGGAGGAGGAAGCTCGGACTGCGCACATACCATAAAGGCCATAGACCAGATCTTCTCCCTTGGCATGAGCCTTGAGCAGAAGCTCTCATACGCAGCTGCCCTTGGAAGCGACTGCCCCTTCTTCATCTACGACAAGCCAATGTTCGGAACCGGCCGCGGAGAGATACTCGAAGATTATGACCTTGACCTGGACGCAATGGGATTTGAACTCAAACTGGTTCACCCTCCATTCTTCATCTCCACAAAAGATGCCTACGGCGGCATAGTTCCGCGTGAGAGGTGGCCAAAAATAGAGCAGAATGGCAAAGATATAATACCCCTCAAAGAGCTGCTTGCCGGCAAGGTTGAGAGTTGGAAGGCGGGAGTGGTCAATGACTTTGAGGCCACCGTCTTTGAAAAATATCCTGAACTTGCCTCATACAAGAAAAAACTCTATGACCAGGGCGCCGTATATGCATCAATGAGCGGTAGCGGCAGCACTATGTTCGGTATCTTTAAAAAATGATATAGCGTCTTGTTCTCATTATTTGCTAAATTTGCAATTTGATAACAATCGATATTTTAGCAGATGAACAAGATAGGAAAGAAGAGGAGTGAAAAGAGATTTGAGCGCAGTTCCGAGAGAAGAGCGGGAAAGGCTCACGGAAGAGGAGTAAAGAGAAGAGAGAATCGCAGAGATGTGTCAGAAACTCTCACCGGAGTTGTTGCAATGGGCCGTGGCGGATATGGATTCGTAACGGTTGAGGGAAGAACGGAAGATATTTTCATTCCTGAAAGAAAGATGCACAGCGCCCTGAGCGGTGATACGGTTCAGGTCATTGTCCGCACCCCTAAAGGCGGGAAAAAGGGAGATTCAAAAGGTCCAGCAGGCAGAAGCCAGTCGCATATTGAAGGCGAGGTTGTTGCAATTGTTGAAAGAAGCAACAAACCGTATGTAGGCCTGCTTCAGGTAATATTCAAGAATGCCTGGGTAATTGTTGAGAGCAAATCAATGCCTTACGACATTCAGGTACCGCTCACAGATGAAATCAAGGCATACGCCGGCCAGAAGGTGGCTGTAAAGATTGTCAAGTGGCACAACGGTATGGATGCCCCACTCGGGGCGATAGTGGATGTTCTCGGTGCCCCTGGCGAGAATGAGACCGAAATGCACGCCATACTTGCCGAATATGACCTCCCCTACAAATTCCCTGAGGAGGTGGAGCAGAGTGCCGCACAAATAGAGGTGAAGATACCTGCCGGCGAAATAAAGAGAAGACGCGATTTCCGCAAAGTGCTCACATTTACTATTGACCCTGCAGATGCAAAGGACTTTGACGATGCAATAAGCTTCCAGAGATTGGATAACGGCAACGTTGAGGTTGGAGTTCATATAGCCGACGTCACCCACTATGTATTGCCTAATGACATAATTGACAGGGAAGGCTATGAGCGAGGTACGTCTGTATATCTTGTTGACCGTACGGTTCCAATGCTCCCAACGGTTCTCTCGGACAACCTCTGTTCACTCAGGCCTAACGAGGAGAAACTTACATTCTCAGCGGTGTTCGAAATGGATGAGAAAGCCAATGTGAAGAGCAGCTGGTTCGGCCGCACGGTAATAAAGAGCAGCCGCAGATTCTGCTACGAAGAGGTGCAGGCGCATCTTGAGGATGTGGGGCTGGCAAAGATGGGAAGCGTTGACCGAGGCCGCATAGTTGACAACAGACCAAAAACTCCATATAAAGGTCTTGCAAAGGAGGAGGATGTTCTCAAGGCCGTTGAGGAGCTCCAGAAGATTGCTGCCGTTTTGAGAAAGAAACGTTTCTCTCACGGAGCAATTGAGTTCGAGCGCCCCGAGATGAAGGTGCTTGTGGATGAGGCCGGAAAACCTGTTGACGTTATTCAGAAGATTGGATTTGAGGCCAACTGGCTCATTGAGGAGTATATGCTTCTGGCCAACAAATATGTTGCAACATTCGTCTCAAAGCTCAAACCGAAAAGAACATTCGTATATAGGGTGCATGACACTCCTGACGCTGAAAAAATAGAGGTTCTCAAGGGATTTGTCCACCATTTCGGATATCAGATGGGTCCTACTGAGAATGGCAAGGCCATTGCCAAGGAGCTCAATTCCCTTATGAAGAGAGTTAAGGCTACTCCGGAATGCAATGCAATTCAGCTAATGGCCCTGCGCAGCATGGCACGTGCAAAGTACACCACCGAGAACATAGGCCACTATGGTCTTGCATTTGACAACTACACCCACTTCACATCACCTATAAGGCGATACCCCGATATGATGGTGCACAGGCTTCTTGCCCGCTATTTGGATGAGGCCGAGAGCGTGAACCCTGCACAGTGGGAGGATTTCTGCAAGCACTGCTCAATGCGCGAACAGCTTGCCACCGAGGCCGAGAGGGCCAGCATCAAGTACAAGATGGCCGAGTATCTCAGTGACAAGGTTGGCCAGGAGTTCGAAGGAACCATTTCCGGCCTTACAGAACGCGGAATGTATGTTGAAATCGAACCTACCAAGATAGAGGGAATGGTATCCCTTCGCGACATTAAGGACGACTACTTCGAATTCGACGAGAAGGCCTACACCCTTACCGGAAAGCGCACCGGTAGGGTTTACCGCATGGGAGACAAGGTACGCATCAAGGTCTTCAAGACCAACCTTGAACAGAGGCTCATAGACTACATGCTCATAGACGAGTAGTCCGGAGATGACGGTTGCAGAATCTGCAACTGTCGTTAATCATGGTTTCAGAGGAGAAGGGTTGACCCAACAACAGATGGTTTAATTGTAACAACGACAAGGCACATTCGAAGATAAGGAAGATGAGCACAATAGATTTGATTAAGCAGCGGATACACGAACTTGTACAGAAGTACGAGAGAAACAGAGATTATTATCGAACATCTCAGTTTAATGAAACTCAGGTACGCAACGAGTTCCTTGATCCATTGTTTGAAATTCTAGGATGGGACATACGCAACAAATTAGGCAAAAGCACCAATGAGAGAGAGGTTCTATTGGAAGAAGCCTTAAAAGCAAATGCTTCCACTCATTCAAAAAAACCGGATTATACATTCCGACTTTATGGTGAGCGCAAGTTCTTCATAGAAGCAAAGAAACCTTGTGTTCACATCAACGAGGATAATGAACCAGCAAAACAAGTGCGCAGATATGGTTTTACAGCAGGGTTAAAGATTTCTGTACTGTCCAATTTTGAAGATATATTTATCTATGATACGACAAATCCTGTAGAAGATACAGACTCACTAGCCAAAGCTCGCATAAAGACTTATCATTACACCGATTATGAGGATGCGGCAGAGGACTTGCTTCGTCTGTTAGGAAGAGAATCTGTTTATACTGGTCAATTTGATAGCGAATGGAAAGATATTACTGTCAAAGTAGAGCATACTTCTATTGACAAATTGTTCCTTAAACAAATCAACGAATGGCGACTGTTGCTAGGCAAACTAATTCTTGCTGCTCAAGCAGACATAGAAATTGACCATCTTGGGGATGTTGTTCAGAGTTACATCAATAAAATACTCTTTCTTCGTGTCTGTGAGGATAGAAACATCGAGACTTATCAGGTATTGTTAAGGATAGCTAATCATAATAGTCATCAAGAACTAGTAGAAAAATTCAGAGAGGCAGATAGCAAATACAACTCAGGTCTCTTCGAGGAAGAGTTATCCGATGATATTATCGGCAATATCAGTTCTTCTTTCTGGACAATTATCCGACAACTCTATTTCCCTGAAAGCCCTTATTCATTTACTGTACTCTCATCTGACATCCTTGGACGAATTTATGAGATATTCATTGCTCAGAAATTGGATGTCGTTGATGGTGAACTAGTGATTGTTGATAAGCCGGAAAATGTAGAAAGAGACATCGTCACAACCCCGAACTTTGTTGTTCGTGAGATACTCCGACAGACAGCAGCGGAAATTGTCTCTGGAAAGACAGCAGAACAAATCAATGCGCTCAAATGTGCCGACATTGCGTGTGGCTCAGGCGCATTCCTGCTTGAACTTTATCAGTTGCTGTACGATGCATTGGTTGATTACTATTTGGCAAATGATAAATCAAAGCTCATTCAGACAAATATAGCAACTTACAAGTTGCCTTATGACATAAAACGTAACTTGTTGACAAATTGCATCTTTGGTGTTGACAAAGACTTGAATGCGGTTGAAGCTTGCAAATTTGGACTTCTCCTGAAATTGCTGGAGGACGAAGATGAGAACAGCCTTTCCAAGTACCATCCAATTCTTCCAAATCTGGATAACAACATTTTCTATGGCAATAGTCTTTTGTCACCATCAGAGGTTATGGATAATCTTACAGAGGAGATTAACCCATTTGACTTTGAGAAAAGAAGTTTTGACTTGATAGTAGGTAATCCGCCGTACATGAAAACGGAGGATATAAAGAAGTTTACTCCTAACGAGAAAAAACTATATGAGAAAGAATATCTGTATCAAAGTGCATATAAGCAGTACGACAAATATTTTTTGTTCATTGAGCGAGCTCTAAAATTGTTGAAACCAGATGGATACCTCGGTTACATTTTGCCAAGTAAATTCATGAAGGTAGGTGCAGCCAGTGAACTTCGTAAAATCATTTCTTCAAATAAATATCTCAAAGCATTAACTTCTTTTGGCGCGCACCAAGTGTTTGAAGACAAATCGACATACACTTGCCTGATTATACTACAAAAGAGAGAACAAAACGAATTCAAGTACTCAGAGGTAGAAGATTTCTCTGCATGGAGAGTACGTTCCAAGAATGCTTACACCTTCAGTGAAAGAAAAGCGAACACCATATCAGGAAGCACTTGGGTGCTTTACACAGATCAGTACAAGCCATTGTTTGATGCTGTGACAAAGAATGCCTTACCATTGGGAAAAATCCTCGGGGAAGATTATATCTTCAATGGTATTCAGACAAGTGCTAATAAGGTATATGTGTTTGTACCTTCTGCGCAAGATAGAAAGACCGTTACCTTTACATCTTTTAATGGCCAGATTTGTCAAATAGAGAAAGCTGTTACGAAACCATATTTCAAGACTGCACAAGGTGTTGATGCTCTTAACACTTATAGGACATTCACACCTAATGCCAGAGTGATTTTTCCTTACAAGAAGGATTCAAATGGTCACTTGAAGCTCCTGAACCTTGCCACGATAAAAAACAAGTACCCGATGTTCTATTCATTCCTGAAGGATGCTAAATCTGAATTGGCAAAACCTTCACGAGACATTCAGCCAAAGCCTGCTACTTCTAATGAGTGGTATCGTTATGGTAGACATCAGAGTCTTGAAGCTTGTGAAATTGCCGAAAAGATAATTGTCGGAGTACTTGCACAGGCAGATAAATATGCTGTTGACAAATATGGAACACTTGTCTCATCCGGGGGTACCGCTGGATATTGTCTCATAAGTGTACCCGCAGATTGTCAGTATTCTATTTATTACATACAAGCTTTACTCGGTTCTGTTCAAGGTGAATGGCTGGCGTCGCTCTATGGTGAGATTTTCCGAGGTGGTTTCATTGCACGAGGTACCAAGGTATTGAAACAGATACCTATTCGTACTATTGATTTCACCAATCAAGCGGATGTGTCAAAACATGATGAAATTGTTGACCGTCAGAAACGTCTGATAGAACTTGGCGATAAGATAGATGCTGCAAAAGGGAATAAGCGAAAGCTCACTCCTTTACGTAGGCAGTTTGAGTCTTTGAAGCAGGAGCAGCAAAGTGCTATTAATATATTATATGGCATGACTGAACAAGAAGTATCACAAATCCCTGTAATCAAAGAATTATATGCAGTTGATTAAGGATGCATCAGAACAGAAGCTAAGGGGTGCTTATTACACACCGGCAGCTATTGCTGATTTTATTCTGCGATGGGGTATCAATGGCGGTAGTAATGCGGACGTGCTGGAGCCAAGTTGCGGCGATGGCGTGTTCCTTGAGTGTATGGCGAAAGGCAACATGCGTTACAATACCGTTACAGCTGTAGAATATGAAACAGAGGAAGCGGAAAAGGCCAGTGCTATTAATCTTCATGACTCAAATGTTATCAATGGAGACTTTCACCGATTCTGTCTTGATACTGATTTGCTTTTCGATCTCGTTGTTGGCAATCCTCCTTTCATACGTTATCAGTATTATGATGAAGAGCAACAAAAGCTTGCTAATGAAATCTTTAATAATGCTGGATTGAAACGCACCAAGCTGACTAATGCATGGGTGACTTTTGTCGTTGGCTGTACTCAACTTCTTAGAGATAGTGGCAAGATGGGTTTTGTAATCCCTTCAGAGCTGCTAATGGTCAAGTATGCCCAGCAGTTGCGACAGTATCTTGCAAAGACTTTCAACAAGATAAACATAATCTCTTTTGAGAATCTTGTTTTTGAGGAGATTCAACAAGAGGTCGTTTTGCTGCTCTGTGAAAAGAATGGAACAACTGACCATAAAATCGAACATATTGAGGTAAAAGACATAGAAGGACTCTTGGCTCTTAATCCTCACAAATTGAAATTTCCGACTAAGGATATAGATTTCCACACGGATAAATGGACATATTATTTTTTGGATAAGAAAGAACTTGATTTACTTGAAAAGGTCAAGAAAAATAATATGAAAACAATCTCAACATATTCTAACGTTGAGGTGGGAATCACAACAGGGTCTAACGACTATTTCACTGTCCCTAAGTCAATAGTAGATATTTACCAACTGTCTGATTACGCACGTCCAATGGTGGGTAGAAGCGTTCAAGTTAACAGTCTTTGTTTTACGAATAGAGATTGGTTGAACAATAATGAGACTGGAGCAAAGTCAAACCTTCTAGTGTTTACGTCAGATGCAAAAGAAAAGGGAAACGATGGCGTAAAATCATATCTTGATAATGGCGAGATTCAAGGAATAAATAAGGGATACAAAACAGGTATAAGAGATTGCTGGTGGGTTATACCATCAGTGAAAGTTTCAGATGCATTATTCCTCCGCCGAAATAATATCTACCCCAAATTTGTATTGAATGAAGCCGGAGCGTACACAACTGATACAATGCACAGAGTGTTCATTAAAGAGGGCGTGAATAAAAAGGCTTTCATTGCGAGTTATTACAACTCTCTATCTTTCGCTTTTGCTGAAATCCTTGGCCGAAATTTCGGAGGTGGCTGTTTGGAACTTATGCCAAGCGAGGTTGAAGGCATCTATCTACCATATAAAATAGAGAATGAGCACCTATTCGATACTATTGATAAAATGCTCAGAAAAAAAGTACCGACTGACGAGATTCTTGATTATACCGACGAGCAGATTCTTCATGTGGGAAGGGGATTTTCAACAGAAGAAGTTAAACTTGCGCGATCAATATGGCATAAGGTAATCAATAGACGACTTAACCGTAAAATGATAGAAAAGCCTGTAGAAGTTAAGAAACAGGCCAAAGATAGCTATGAGCAACTCAATCTTTTTGATTTATTCAATCAATACGCAGATGCTCCAATAGTAGAAAACCATCTTTTGCGAGAAGAACCAACAATATATGACAAACGAAAAGAAACACAATGGTTTTTAGATACATCCAAAAACTGTCTCATTAGTTTTGTTAAGAAGGACAACTTTGAGCAATATATCAATCAATCAGCCAAAATATACTATACGGGCAAAAAATTCCCTTCAACCGTTGCGCTGAACAAACTATATTACTTTATGCCATATCTGAAAGGCAAGGGAATACGTGATTTGTATTTTATCAAGATTGCCCGTTTAGGAACACGTAAGGAGGGGCAACCTGAAGAGGAGAAAAATGACATTCGTCTTGTTTTTGAGATTGAGTTTGTCAAGCAGCTTTTTGATGATTATAAACCAGTTGAATTGAAGATTTGGAGAGCATTTACCGATACTACAATGGCGGATGTTATGAATTTGGCATGTTCTAGTTTAACACAGGAAGACAAATCAAAGATTTGTCCTGATTAACAGAGAAATTGGAAGCGCAATAAAAGATATGTGTAATTTGTACCTTTGTGCTATAAAAAGAGGGAACTATATATGTGTTGGACAAAAGGCGACTTTGAGCGCGGCATTGCGAAAAACGGGGAATAACGCGAGGACTGTTTGAGCAACGTTAGGCTTGCCGTGAGGCAAGACTAAAAGTGCGAGTTCCGCAGCGTCCCGTTTTTGCAATGCCATCAGGCGCTCAACCGGAGCCGTTGGGCAATACATATAGTTCCCTGGGGAAGAAAAACAATACTAGAAAAATAGATTGATAATTAAAGATATGGATAAGAAAGTTTTATTGATGATTTTGGATGGTTGGGGAATTGGCGAGAAAAGTGCCGACACCAACGCTATATATGCACAGGGCCAACCTCATATTGATGCCCTTGCTGCAAAATTTCCTCACAGCACCCTGCTTACCGATGGTGAGAATGTAGGTCTTCCTAACGGACAGATGGGCAACTCCGAGGTAGGCCATATGAATATGGGAGCCGGAAGAGTTGTTGACCAGGATCTTGTAAGAATAAACAAGGCGTGCAGAAGCAACGAGACACTTCTTGAAAACAGAGAGATAAAGGCTGCTTATGACTATGCCAAAAGCAGCGGCAAGGCTCTTCATTTCATGGGACTTCTCTCAAATGGAGGAGTTCACAGTGAAATTGAGCATCTTTTTGCCATGATTAAGCTGGCTCATAAATATGAGTTGGAGAAGGTATATGTTCACTGCTTCCTCGATGGCCGTGACACCGACCCAAGGAGCGGCAAAGGCTTCATTGAGGAGCTTCAGGAGGTTATGAAGCAGGAGAAGACAGGTGCCATTGCATCTGTAATAGGCCGTTTCTACGCAATGGACCGCGACAAGAGATGGGAGAGAATAAAGATTGCATACGACCTTCTGGTAAACGGAAAGGGCGAACGTACAACCGACCCTGCCGCAGCAGTTGCCGCATCATACGCAAAGGCCGATGCTGATCCTGAGTTCAAGGGTACGGATGAGTTCATGCTCCCTATCGCAGTAGAAAATGAGAAGGGAGAGAATGTTGCCACAATAAAGGAGGGAGATGCGGTAATCTTCTTCAACTACCGCACCGACCGCGCAAGGGAGATAACAAGGGTTCTTACGCAGGAGGATATGCCTGATATGGGTATGAAAACTATTCCGCTGCACTACTGCTGCCTCACTCCATACGACGAGTCGTTCAAAGGGGTTCACATTCTCTTTGACAAGGAGCTTGTTGCCAACACTCTGGGCGAGGTTGTTGCTGCGGCAGGAAAGAAGCAGCTGAGAATTGCCGAGACCGAAAAGTATGCCCACGTCACATTCTTCTTCAACGGTGGCCGCGAGGATGTCTTTGAGAATGAGGAGAGGATACTGATTCCATCGCCAAAGGTTGCAACATACGACCTTCAGCCTGAGATGAGCGCATATGTAGTTGCATACTCCCTTATGGAGGCCCTGAGAACCGGCAGGAATGACCTGGTTGTACTGAACTTCGCCAACGGCGACATGATAGGCCATACCGGAGTTCTCCCTGCAATGAAGGAGGCCGTAAGGGTTATAGATGAACTTGTGGGCAAGGTTGTTGAGGTTGCACGCCAGAGTGGCTACTCTGTTCTCATTACTGCAGATCACGGAAATTGCGACGAGTATATAAACAAGGAGGGCAAGGTAAGCACCGCCCACAGCCTGAATCCAGTTCCTTTCATTGTAGTTGATGATGATGTAAAGAGCGTGCGCAGCGGAATACTTGCCGACATTGCTCCTACCATTCTCAAACTTATGGGTATAGCACAACCCGCTTCAATGACAGGCAATGTGCTGATAGATTAAACCACTGAAAAAACTGACCAGATGCCTTTTGTTCACCTTCACTGCCACACATACTACTCCATTCTAGATGGAGAGGCCTCAATAGCGAGTCATTTCAAGAAGGCTGCCGCCGACGGCCAGCCCGCGCTTGCCATTACAGATCATGGAAACATGTTCGGAGTGAAGGAGTTCCTTAAGGTTGCCAAGGATTACCCAGACATCAAGCCTATTATAGGTTGTGAGGTGTATGTGAATCCTGAGGGTCGCTTTTCAAAGAGAGGAAAGGAGGACCAGAGCGCAAACCATCTTATTCTTCTGGCCAAGAATCTCAATGGTTACTATAATCTCGTGAAACTGGTTTCTCTTGGTTATACCGAAGGGTTCTATTACAAGCCGAAAATAGATAAGGAGCTGCTTGAAAAGTATCACGAAAACCTGATATGCTCCTCTGCCTGCCTTGGAGGTGAGATTCCACAGAAGATACGTCACGGCGATATAAGCGGTGCGCGCGAGAGCATCCAGTGGTACAAGAGCATTTTCGGGGAGGATTACTATCTTGAGGTACAGCTTCACAAAAGTGAGATTCCAGGATATGCGGAGGATGTCTATCCGGCGCAGCTGGAGGTGAACAGAGTCATATTCTCACTTGCTCAGGAGTTGGGTGTGAAGGTCATTGCAACCAATGATGTTCATTTCACCAACAAGGAGGATGGTCCGGCGCACGACAGGCTCATCTGCCTTACAACCAACAAAAACTACACCGACCCGAACCGTCTGCACTATACACAGCAGGAGTATCTCAAAACGGAGGAGGAGATGCGCTCTCTCTTCCCTGAACATCCTGAAGTCATTGACAACACCATTGAGGTAGCAGACAAGGTTGAGAGATACAAGATAGACCGCGACCACGTTCTGCCTGTTTTCCAGCTGCCCGACGGATTCACCGATTCAAACGACTATTTGAGGTATCTCTGCTACAAGGGAGCCGATAGACTCTACCCGGATATGACGGATGATGTCAGGAAGAGAATAGATTTTGAGCTGGAGACAATAAAGGGTATGGGATTCCCTGACTACTTCCTCATTGTGCAGGACTTCATCAATGCTGCCAGGGAAATAGGAGTATGGGTAGGTCCCGGGCGTGGAAGTGCAGCCGGAAGTGCTGTTGCATACTGTCTTGGAATCACCAGCATTGACCCAATAAAATATGACCTGCTGTTTGAGCGTTTCCTCAACCCGGAGCGAATATCAATGCCCGATATAGACATTGACTTCGATGATGACGGGCGTGGAAAGGTGTTGCAGTATGTTGAGGGCAAATATGGCAAGGACCACGTCTCCCACGTTGTGACCTTCGGCACAATGAAGGCCAAATCTGCAATAAAGGATATGGCCCGCATTGAGCAGGTTCCCCTTGCCGAGAGTGACCGTCTGGCAAAGCTTGTTCCCGACTCCTTTGACCCTGATGAAGTCATTGAAAAGGATAAGGACGGCAATGAGGTGAAGGTTGAGAAGAAGGTGAAGGTAAACTTGAAGAACTGCTTTGAGAGAGTGCCTGAACTCAAGGAGGCTCTGGAATCTTCACCTATTCCAAACGTGTCGGAGACACTGGAGTATGCCCGTAAGCTTGAGGGTACGGTAAGAAATACAGGTGTTCATGCCTGTGCCGTAATTATTGGAAGGGGCAACCTCACAGACTACATACCTATTTGCCTGGCAAAGGATAAGGATACAGGCGAGGATATGTGGGTGAGCCAGTATGAGGGGCAGTTCATTGAGGATGTAGGTATGCTCAAGATGGATTTCCTTGGCCTGAAGACCCTTTCAATTCTCAAGGAGGCTGTAAAGAACATAAAGAAGCATACAGGCGAGGATCTGGATATCAGCAAGATTCCTATTGACGACAAACTGACCTACGACCTCTTCGGACGCGGAGAGACCATTGCCACCTTCCAGTACGAGTCCGTTGGAATGCAGCAGTGGCTCAAGAAGCTCAAACCATCGCGTTTTGAAGACCTCATTGCCATGAACGCCCTCTACAGACCGGGCCCAATGGCCTACATACCAAACTTTGTCGATAGAAAACTGGGAGTTCAGAAAATAGAGTATGACCTTCCAGATATGGAGAGCATACTTCAGGACACATACGGAGTTACTGTATATCAGGAGCAGGTTATGCTTCTGAGTCAGAGACTTGCAGATTTCACCAAAGGCCAGGCCGACGGATTGCGCAAGGCAATGGGTAAGAAGAAACTCGACAAGATGATGGAGTACCAGCAGATCTTCATGGAGCAGGGTCAGAAGAACGGCCATCCACAGCAGGTTCTGGAGAAGATATGGAACGACTGGAAAGCATTTGCCGAGTATGCCTTCAACAAGTCTCACGCCACCTGCTATGCCTGGGTGGGATACCAGACAGGATATCTCAAGGCACATTATCCTGCAGAGTTCATGGCAGCCAACCTCTCAAGCAACCTCAACAACATTACCGAGCTGGTCAACTTCATGACAGAGTGCAAACGTATGGGTATTCAGGTGCTTGGTCCTGATGTCAACGAGAGTGATTTGAACTTCTCGGTGAACAGGGATGGCAACATACGTTTCGGTATGGCCGGAATAAAGGGTATGGGAGGCAATGCGGCGCAGGTAATAATAGATGAGAGGGAGAATGGCCCTTATGCCGACATTTTCGATTTTGTGGAGAGAATAGCCGGAAAAGGCAAGGGCGTGGTTAACAGGAAGGCAATGGAGTGCCTCTCTCATGCCGGTGCTTTTGATTCCCTCGATGTTCCAAGAGATGTCTTCTTTGCACTGGATGCAAATGGTGAGAGTTTCCTTGACACCTTGGCAAAATACTCATCAAAACTTGCAGAGGATTCATTCTATGCCGGTGCTTCATTGTTCGGAGATGATCTCTCAATGAAACCTGTACGGCCGGAGATTCCTCAGACACCGCCTGTGAATATCCTTGACCGCCTCAAGGCCGAGAAGGATCTTGTTGGAATCTATATTTCGGCGCATCCTCTTGATCTGTTCAAATTTGAGATGGAGCATTTTGTGAATGTATCATTCGCATCATTGGATCAGCTGAAGAGTGACGCTTCAACCAAAGCTGAACTCCAGGGGCAGTGCTTGCTTGCAGGAGGACTTGTTACCTCAGTTTCCAAGAAGATTTCACTCAAGGGATCACCTTGGGCCTCATTCACCATAGAGGACTACGGCAGCAGTTATGAATTCCGTCTCTTCGGCAAGGATTATGAGAAGTTTGCTCCATTCCTTGAGGTTGGCCAGGCAATGCTGCTCAAACTCCAGATACAGCCACGGTTCATCAAGAAGGAGAATCAGGATGCTCCTGGAGGCGGCGCCTCCAAGAATGCACCTGTGGAGTGTGACCTCAAGCTGAAGAATATTGCAATGCTTGCCAACACCAAGGAGGATTTCATAAGGACGCTTGAAATTGATCTGCCGGTTGAGGCAATAACGGCGGAGTTCAGGAAGGAGCTTATAAAGATACTTAAGGCCAACAAGGGCAAGAAGATGCTTTCAATTAAGGCAATAAGTGCACGTGAAGGTTTTTGTGTGGAGTGCTTCTCGCGCAAGTTCAAGATAGATCCTTCAGAGGAGCTTCTTGCATGGCTTGAGAACAATCACATCAGATTCAATGTGATTTGTGACACATCTGCATTCTGATTCCCCTATTTTTCAACCCTTTTTACCTCTATTTTCTTGTCAGATACGCTTGAAATGGAGGTGGCAAGTGTCTGTGCCTCCTTTTCCGTATTGAACAGACCTATGGTGTAGAGTGATATACCACCCTCGGTTGACTTTGAAATCTCTTTTGTGGTTGTGGCCTTTACAGCGTCAAGAACAACTTGTGGCAACGTCTCGTATCCCTGTATTTCAACTATAAAGAGGGCGTTTGCATTCTTCTTGTTCTCAATGGCACGCGCTGTTTTGAGGGCTATTGGTTTCTTATCCTGGAATGCAACTACAATGGCACTGGTGAAACCGCATCTCTTAACTGCGCTTATGTTCGAAAGGGCATCTTTGTAGCTCTTGAACACTCCTGCAGAATAGACATACTTTCCTGCACTGCTCTTGCGTTCGAATACAGGTGTAAGTCCCTTGAAGCGGGTAAGCTGAAGCTTGCTGCTTACAACGCAGAGCTGCAGCTGGAAAACAAGGGAAGACGGCATATCGTCAACCGTAAATATTTCGGTTGTCTGTTCAGCTACCTTGAAGTCCATATCACTCTCGGGAACCATATCCTCAAAGTTCAAATTCGGCCATGTACCCTCGTTCTTCACGCTCCAGTCAATGCTTTTGCCACTCTTTGCACTCTGTCCAAGTTCATTTTCAGATGGCTGTACAACAAATATTCCTTTGGTGAGGAAATCGAGCTCCATAGCCTGCATGCTCTGCACGGCTGCACTTTCCCTCCCCTGAAGTTGTGAAAGGGTACTTTCCAACTCTCCTATTTTCACTGCCACCGCCTTTGCTCCGGCAGGATCTGAAGTAGTGAGTGCTATGTATGTATCTCTGCTCTTCTCTATTTGCTCATTGGCAACCCTTATGGAGTCCTGTATGCTTCTGACCGACGCAACGGCCTTGTTGTAGTCCAACTGTTCCGCACTTGCTCCAGCCTTCTGCTGGGAATTCCCTCCGTTGTTTTCAATCTGCATGTCATACAGGCTTGCAGCCTCGGCTTCAGAAACGGATCTCTTCATTGGAAGATCTTCAATGTCAAGAATATATATTCTTATTTCGCCATCCTTGTCGCATCTGTTTGAAGCCAGAGCGGCCTGGGTGTATGATCCGTTTGTCATGTATATGAAATCATCTGAAGGCGATGAGTATGGAATGCCCAGATTCTGTGGAATGCCCCACTCCTTCTCCTGCTGGTCCCATTCGCTTACAAAAAGGTCGTAGCCGCCCAGTCCGCTGTATCCGTTGGAACAGAAGTAGAGCTCGGTGCCGCTTGCCGACATTATTGGAAAGATTTCATTGCCTGCCGACACGAGGTTCTCTCCTGCAAGTTTGGGTGTGCTCCAGAGCGTGTCATTAATTCTATCCATCTGGTAGATGTTCCAGCTTCCTCCCTTGTCAGGTGCACTGAATACGAATTTCTTGGCGCCTGTTGGCAGATACATCATTGCAAACGGCGAATCAAGGAGAGAATCCGGTGTCTGGGGAGCCTCCTGACGAAGCAGCCTCTGAGGTGTCTTCATCCAGCCGCTATCTTCGAAAAACGGAATGTTGAGCTGGAATCCCTTGCTGCTAACATCCTTTATGTCAATGACCTTTGGAGAAGAGACATAGTCAAGAAACATTCTTGTATTGTTCTGTGGCATCTGCGCTTCAAGGCCGCTTTCCGGAATAAAGAGCGGGAGGCATATGAGAAAAATCGATTTGATATATGAAAATCTTGTCATGTTCTGCGAAAATTATCTTAACAAAGGTACGAATTATCTTCCTTTATCAAGAAAAAATTATAAATTTGCAACCTATTTTGTCTAAATCAAAAACTTAACAATATGCAAAGTAAAGGCGCCATAAGATTTGTGGCAATTGTATTCGGGCTTGCTTGCCTCTATCAGCTCTCCTTCACATGGGCTAACTACCACCAGGAGAACAAGGCGGTTGAGCAGGCTGCTATGGCAGTGGAAAATGCAAAACAGACAGTTGCATTCGCCAATGTACCAGAGAATGAGAAGGCTTACTATTTGGATTCAGTAGGCAAGGATAGACAGAGGTTCTATACCGATTCAATAACACCGGAGAAGGTGTTCCTCGGTTTCACATTCAAGGAGGTAAAGGAGAAGAACATAAACCTCGGTCTTGACCTTAAGGGAGGTATGAACGTCATGCTTCAGGTTCAGCTCCAGGATCTGGTTAACGCTCTTTCAGATTATAACAAGACACCTGAGTTCCTAGCTGCTCTTGAGAGCGCAAGAGAGAAGTCAATTGATTCAAGAGATGACTTCATAACACTCTTCGCCCAGAGTTGGAAGGAGTGCTCGAACGGAAAGAGGCTTGCTTCAATCTTCGGTACAATTGACATGAAGGATAAGATTCAGCCTACCACTTCAGACGAGGAGGTAATCAGTGTTCTCAGAGAGGAGAGTGAGAGTGCAATTGCAAACTCATTCAACGTGCTCAGAAACCGTATTGACCGTTTCGGAGTAACACAGCCTAACATTCAGCGCCTTGGCAATTCCGGAAGAATTCTTGTTGAGCTTCCTGGTGTAAAGGAGCCTGAGCGTGTAAGAAAGCTCCTCCAGGGAACAGCATCACTCGAGTTCTGGCCAACATTCGACAATCAGGAGGTGTTCGGATATCTCCAGCAGGCTAATGCAGCTTTGAGGGAATATCTTGCTGCTGCCGATGTTGCTTCTGATTCCGCTGCAGTTGCAGCCGATTCTACAGCAAACGACGCTCTTGCACAGGCTATTGCTGCTGATTCCACATCAAATGCAGATATTGAGAGAATGAAGAAGGAGTCACCTCTCTTCGCACTCCTCAGCCCAATGTATTACAACGGTCAGGTTGCTCCGGGCGCTTGCATTGGTATGGCTCACTACAAGGATACAGCAAGAATCAACCAGTATCTCAACCTTCCTGCAGTAAAGCAGATTTTCCCTGTTGAGTTTGTTCCAATGTGGACAGTTAAGGCCAGCCAGAGGGATGAGAGCGGCGTATTCTTCGAGCTTGTTGCTATTAAGAAGGGTACAAGAGATGGCAAGGCACCTCTCGATGGTGGCGCTGTAACAGATGCTTCAGTTGCATACGGCAACACAGGCGCATCTCCAATGGTTGATATGGCAATGAACGCCGAGGGTTCAAGAATCTGGGCAAGAATGACTGCCGAGAACCTTGGCAAGCAAATAGCTGTTGTACTCGATGGTATGGTTTATTCATACCCAACAGTACAGAGCGAGATTACAGGAGGCCGTTCACAGATTACCGGCCAGTTCTCAGTTGATGAGGCTACTGACCTTGCAAACGTTCTCAAGAGCGGTAAGCTTCCTGCACCTGCAACAATCATTCAGGAGCAGGTTGTAGGTCCTTCACTCGGACAGGAGTCAATTAATGCAGGTATGGTTTCATTCGCACTTGCATTCCTCCTCGTTCTCATTTACATGATCATCTTCTACAGCGGAGCAGGTATGGCAGCATGCGTTGCCCTCATAGTCAACGCTCTCTACCTTATGGGTTCACTTGCAGCATTCGGTGCAGTTCTCACACTCCCTGGTATTGCAGGTCTCGTTCTTACAATGGGTATGGCCGTTGATGCCAACGTTATTATATACGAGCGTGTGAAAGAGGAGCTCCGTGCAGGTAAGCAGCTCAGCCTTGCAATAAAGGATGGTTACAGCAATGCTTACTCTGCAATTATAGATGGTAACCTTACAACAATTATTGTAGGTATCATACTTATGGTGTTCGGTTCAGGTCCTGTTCAGGGATTCGCAACAACATTGGTAATTGGTATCGTTACCTCAATGCTTACCTCTATATTCATTACAAGACTCATTTTTGAGGCAAGAGTTTCAAAAGGCAAGAAGGTTACATTTGACAACAAGATGTCAAGAGAGTTCCTCCAGCATACTCACATTGACTTCATCTCAATGAGAAAGGTTGCTTACATTATATCAGCTGTTCTTGTTGTTGTATGTCTCACCTCAATGTTCACAAAGGGCTTCACATACGGTGTTGATTTCAGCGGTGGTAGAACATACGTTCTCCGTTTCGACAAGGATGTTACACCTGAGGCTGTACGTGCTGCAGCAAATCAGGCATTCGGTGAAACAGTTGAGGTTAAGCAGTTCGGTGGTGAGAGCCAGATGAAACTCACAACCAAATACAAAATTGCCGATGAGGGTAAGGAGGTTGATCAGGAGATTGAGGGTATGCTCTACA